>NZ_QTVR01000001.1:0-294458 GCF_003460685.1 Blautia sp. OF03-13
TCAAAAGTATATAAAAGAGCAAGCAGAAGAATCGAGACGAGAAGATTCGAGTAGTACCGCTTTATAGCGGGCCAGCAAAAGTGCTTGCGATACCGCCCTTTGGGGCGAGTAGTAACAATAGCCCTTTGGAGGGCTAATAATAAACCACCAGTTGAACTGGTGGTTGCTAACTAGAAAAAAAGAAAGAACATGAACGTGTAAAGGTGAGGGAATGTATCTGAAATAATTTAAGCTGGAAAACACAATTGTATTTTGATAGGACCTGTTTGAAACAGGTTATTTTGTGTACGCTTAAATTAGATACTCAGACGATTCGTTATGTTCCGACACCAGTGCCATGCACGCTGTGTCTGTTTAGGATGCGGGTCTGTTTTGCGTACGCAAAGCGGGCTCGCTTTTTAAATACTCTAGGCAGAATTTTTTATACGTGAGAAAAAGAAAAACAGGCAGAAGGGAGTTTTTATGGCACAGATCAATGTCAGTAATCTAACTTTTGGGTATGAAGGAAGTTATGATACAATCTTTGAAAATGTATCGTTTTCAATCGACACCAGCTGGAAGCTTGGTTTTGTGGGAAGAAACGGAAAGGGAAAGACAACGTTTCTTCAGTTACTCCTGGGAAAATACGAATACCAGGGAGCGATCACCCGCTCGGTTGTCTTCGATTATTTTCCGTATCCGGTGAAACAAAAAGATCTGGAACGGACAGCAGCGGAGCTGATGGAAGACTGGAAAGCGGGAGTAGAGAGCTGGAGAGTTCTTTGTGAATTGGAAAAACTGGATATGGACGCAGAACTTTTGTACAGACCATTTGGTACGTTAAGCTTTGGGGAGCGGACCAGGGTTATGCTTGCAGTCCTTTTTTCCGGTGAAAATGATTTTCTGCTGATCGATGAACCCACCAACCATTTGGATCAGGACGCCAGAGAGATTATCAAAAAATATCTGGCGTCAAAAAAAGGATTTATTCTGGTATCCCACGACAGGGATCTGCTGGATGCCTGCATCGATCATGTGCTGGTTTTAAACCGGGCCTCGATCGAAGTACAGAGCGGCAATTTTTCCAGCTGGTGGGAAAACAAGGAAAAAGCAGATCATTTTGCCAGAATGGAACATGAAAAACGTGTAAAAGAAATTGGAAAACTAAAGGCAGCCGCCGACTGTTCTTCGCGCTGGGCAGAAAAAAATGAAAATACCAAGATTGGATATGATCCAGCCAAAGAACATGACAGATCGATATCGACACGATCGTATATCGGAGCAAAGACGAAGAAAATGCAGTCGCGCGTCAAAGCGTACGAGGAGAGAATGGACCGGGAGATCGAGAAAAAGGAAGGGCTGTTAAAAGATATCGAAACGGTAAAAGATTTAAAGATTATGCCGCTTTCCCATTACAAAGAACGGCTGATCGAATGCAGGGATTTTTCCTTAAAATACCGGGATGGAAAAGAGAATGTGATCACCGGATTGAATTTTGAACTGAAACAAGGAGACCGTGTTTTTCTGAAAGGAAAAAATGGCTGTGGAAAATCCAGCCTGATCAAGTATATTCTGACGCAGAACCTGCAAAATTCTTCCAATGGCGGAATCGAAAAGCGGAAAATTACGATGTCCGGATGCGAAAATCTTTCCGGCGAAAATATAATGGCAACGGGTACCTGTTCGATTGCCTCAAATCTCGTTATTTCCTATATCAACCAGGATACCTCGCATCTGTCCGGAACGCTGAAAGAATTTGCCAAAAAGCAGGAAATTGATGAGCCAATGCTCCTTTCCATGTTGCGCAGCCTGGATCTGGACAGAGAACAGTTTGTAAAAAACATGGAGGAATTTTCCGAGGGACAGAAGAAAAAAGTATTGATTGCTGCCAGCCTTTTAACACCTGCGCATCTCTATCTGTGGGATGAACCGCTGAATTATATTGATGTATTTTCACGGATGCAGATTGAGAAACTGATTGCGCAGTTCCAGCCAACGATGCTGATCGTGGAGCATGATGCAAGGTTTGCCAAAAAGCTGGCAACGAAAGTGGTAGAGCTTTGACCAGAAGAATAAACGGAAAGGTTATGACTGAAAAAAAAACGAGACTTCTTATGGAGGTCTCGTTTTGCTATGATTAAAAATAGTAAAAAAAGGAGGAATTCACATTATGACAAAAAGAAAAATAATGCTGATTACGGTTTGCTTTGCTATTTTTGCTATATCGCTTCTGCTATCCAGACAGTTTTTTAAAAGCGCTGGAAAAAGGAATATGGATGTTCCGGCAGCGGGATCTGAACAGATAGAGGATTCAAAGGATACAGAAGAAAAAAGAAACACAGAAGAAATGACAGAGCTGGAAGAAACAGAAAGAACAGCAGCATCAGAAGGGGCAGCAGAACCGGAAAAAGTATATAGTAACGGCTATTCCGGCGGAGGAGAAACGCTGGCGCTGATCCTGGGAAAAAAGCCGGAACTGTTTACTGCAGCGCTCATGTGCAGCTCCAAATGGGATGGAGCATATGAACCGGTGACAGAGGCAAAAACACCGGTCTATTTTGTGATTGGCGAAAGTGATGAATATTATGGATCAGAACCGTTTAAAGAAGCGTATCAGATTTTATATGAGCTGTATGCAGAGCAGGGTTTAGCAAAATCCGAAATAGACAATTTGCTGGTACTGGATATAAAAGAGAAAAATTACTTTGCAGGAACGAAAGTGACTTATCAGCACGGAGGCGGTTATCTGTTCTGTCGGGATGAAAAAATTATGGGATGGCTGTTTGGACATTAAGAGTCATGGAAAAATATATTGCAAAATTCCAAAGAAGTCTATAGTATGATAGTAGAGCGCGTTTGAAAAATCATTTCCGCATTCTGTGCGTTCCATTTTGCGGTATGTTTCACTCTTTTGCCGGCATGATGGCAGCAAAAAGATAAAATAAAAAAGGAGTCGACATGGAAAGAAAAAATCGTGGCATCTTAAAAAACAAGTTATTTTTGTATCTGACAGAATTTTTTCCGGAATGTCTGTGATGGCGGTAGAACTTGGTGCGAGCAGGCTGCTTGCCCCGTATTTTAGTTCTTCACAGATTGTATGGACGATCATCATCGGAACCATCATGATTGCTATGGCACTGGGAAATATCTATGGAGGCAGAACGGCGGACAAGTCGCCCAATCCGGACAAGCTCTATGGACGTATCATCGTAGCTGCTTTATGGATTGCGTTAATTCCCGTGGTCGGAAAATATATCATTGTTGGCATTTCTGCGGTTCTGATTTTTTCCGTAAATAACAATTTTCTGATCCTGGCTGCGTTTGTGGCCTGTATGGTAATTTTTGTGTTCCCGTTATTTTTACTGGGTACGGTAACTCCGTCGCTGGTCAAATATTCGGTGAGCAATCTGGATGATAACGGAAAAACGGTGGGAACACTGGGAGCATTCAATACGATCGGCAGCATTATTGGTACCTTTGTGCCGACGTTTGTTACGATCCCTGCGGTTGGAACATCGATCACTTTTCTGATCTTTGCGGGAATTTTACTTGCGTTATCCATCGTGTATTTTGTGATGGAAAAAGCAGGGAAAAAGAAAGTGATTGCATCGGTACTTATTTTCGCGTTCTGCTGTGGAACAGGTTATTCCGATTCCTTCGCATTCTGGGAAAACAACCTGACATATGAGGGAGAGTCTGTATACAACTATCTTCAGGTGTACGAAAATGATGAGAGAGTAGCATTGTCTACCAATGTTCTGTTTGGCGTACAGTCTGTCTATATGAAGCAGGATGAACTGACCGGAATGTACTATGATTATGCGATGGCGGCGCCGTTTATGCTCAAAGACAAGCCGACAGATCAGATGGATGTGCTGATCCTTGGCATGGGTACGGGAACCTACGCCACACAGTGTAAGAAATATTTTGGGAACATGAACATTGAGGGTGTAGAGATTGATGAAAAGATCACGGATCTCTCGCGGAAATATTTTTCACTTTCCGAGGATATTCCGGTGACTACTTACGATGGAAGAGCGTTTTTAAATGCATCGCAGAAAACGTATGATGTGATTATGGTCGATGCATATCAGGATATCACAATTCCATTCCAGATGTCCTCCAAAGAGTTCTTTGAACTGGTCAAATCACATCTGAAGGACGATGGCGTTATGGTGGTAAACATGAATATGCGTGGAATGAAGGAAGGAAACATCAATCAGTACCTTTCGGATACGATTGGAAGTGTCTTTGATACAGCGGTTACAGTGGATGTGGCAGGATCGTCCAACCGGGAACTCTTTGCGTCGGACAATCCGGACATCGTAAAGAATCTGACGAAACATACGGGGGAACTTACAAACGTAAACCTGAAAAATATGATGCAGGAAGTTACGTCAAATCTTACAGAATATCAGAAAGGAAATTATATCCTCACAGATGACCAGGCGCCGGTGGAGCTGCTTGGCATGCAGGTGATCGATGAGCTGATCAAGGATGAAGTCCAATACTATAAAGATATCTATAAAGAGCAGGGAATCAAAGGACTGATCGAGTCTCTCTGAGCTCTGGAAAAAACATAAATCATGGGAATGAGAAAGAGGAACAGATACACCATCACAGTTTTTTAAAAAAGTTGTACGAAATAACATGGTTATGTTAGCAAATGATATACAGAAAAAATGGTTATAAAGGAGAACTAAAAATATGAAGTTAAAATCTATTTTTGACCAGACAGATTTTGTACATGCAAGCGGTACAAAAGAAGAATTGCAGGTTGCAAACTATTTAAAGGAGCAGTGTGAAGCATTAGGAGTCCCGGCAAAACTGGAAGGTTTCCGCGTTGCGATGGGCGAAATCGAAGAGGCACATTTGTATGCAGACGGGATGGAAATTTCATGCAAAGCTCTCACATGCTGCGGAAGCGGAAGTGTCGAAGGCGAACTCTACTATATGCCGGGAACCGATCCGGTTTCCGTTGCCGGTGCAAAAGATAAAATTGTGCTGATGGATACGCAGGGAATCGGATTTTTTGCGTACCAGGATTTGATGAAAGCAGGCGCGAAAGCGATTCTGTTCCAATATGGAAACAGCTATTACCCACATACAGACATTGATCAGAGAGATCTTCGGGAAGCCGTTGTCGGAGAGGAAAAGAAAGTGCTCTGCGCTATGATTCACTCCGCACAGGCAGTAGAACTTGTGAAAAATAAAGTAAAACAGATCCGTTTGGAAATCCGGCAGAAGGAATACGATGGAGAATCCCATAATGTGATTGCAGAATTGCCGGGAAAAAGAGAAGAATGGATCGTTTTAAGCGCGCATTATGATACGACATCGCTTTCGCATGGTGCATATGACAACATGAGCGGATGCGCAGGGCTTCTTGGAATCATGGAGCAGATGAAAGGGAAAGAGCTGAATTATGGTCTTCGGTTTGTATTCTGCGGAAGCGAAGAAAGAGGACTTTTAGGATCGAAGGCGTATGTCAGAGATCATGAGAAAGAGTTGAGACAGATCGTACTGAACATCAATCTGGACATGATCGGAACGTATATGGGAAAATTTATTGCCTGCGTATCGGCAGAAGAAAAGCTTACCCATTACATCAGCTATATGGCTGCAGAAGTTGGCTTTCCAATCGCAGCAGAAAACGGCGTCTATTCCAGTGATTCCACACCATTTGCCGATCATGGGGTTCCGGCTGTTTCGTTTGCGCGTATTGCCAACGGAAATGTCGCCCCGATTCACTGCCGCTACGATGTCAAAGATGTGATGTCGATGGAGCAGCTGCAAAAAGATATTGATTTCCTGACAGTATTTACCGGAAGATTCGCAAACGCAGCGGTCTGCCCGGTGGCAAGAGAAATACCGGAAACGATTCGGAAACAACTGGATGAATATCTGTTTCGCAAGAGAAAAGAAGCCTGATATACTTCGATCACGGATATGAGCAGCGAGACGAATTGCAAATAGGAAAAAGAACGACAGTGGCAGGAGAGAGAAACCATGAAAAAAATAGAACTGGTAGAAATCAGGCAGGTAAACGATGCCCTTGCAGAAATGGTTGCGCTGTTTCGAGTAGAACTGCGTTCCTATAAAGGAATTGCATCAAAACCGAACGTGGAAGACGGACGGGAAGAAATGAAGGAATACCTTTTAGCAGGATTTCCAGTGTTTGCCGCTACGGTGCATGGCGAATACGCAGGTTATGTTGTCTGTCGTATTGAGAGCGAGGTGGTGTGGGTGGAATCCATCTTTGTCAGAGAAGAGTACCGCCGGCAGGGAGTCGCTGCCGCACTGCATGGCAAGGCAGAAGAAATTGCAGCTTCTTATGGAAACGATACGGTTTACAACTATGTCCATCCCAATAACCACAGGATGATTGAATTTTTGAGAAAGCGTGGTTACACCGTTCTGAATCTAATTGAGATCCGTAAACCGTATCAGGATGAAAAACTGACGCAGACGATTACGGTTGGGGAACATGAATTTGATTATTGAGGGAGTCATTTTCATCCCACAATTCCAGAAAAGCCCGAAGTTCAGACGGAAGGCGCCCCTTGCGCCAGGCAAGCAGGATTTCGGTTGTAAGGTCTGCATCTGTGATGGTGCAGGCCTTTAATTTATGGGTAAGATTCAGCATGGAGGCCGGCAGAAGAGCGATGCCAAGGCCTTTTTCTGCCATTGTCATTGCCGTGCGGGCGTCCTCGCAGGTGAGATAGATATCGCAGAACAGACCTGCCTGCTCGAAAGCGGAGAGCATGTATTTCCGGTAGCGGTTCGACAGAATCAGCGGCTGCTCGGCAAGTTCTGTAAGCGAAAGGGTTTCACGCCCGGCAAAAAGCGGGTGAGAAGGGAGTGCCATGGCGGTGATGCTCTCTTTTAAAAGGGTCTTCGTCTCGCAGCCATTTAAAACGATTGGCGTGCGGAGCGTGGTGAGATCCACCATGTGATTTTCGAGCTGGTCTTTTAAAGCAAAGGTAGAACCCTCGTGGACATCGAAATGGATGTGCGGGTATTTCCAGGAAAATCGCAGGAGATAGTCGGCGAGCAGTGAAACGGTGGATGGCGTCATGCCGATGTGGAGTGTCGCAGACTGACTGGATTTTACGACTTCGCGCCTGGTGAGATCCGCAAACATCAGAAGCGTTCCTGCCTGTTCATACAGTGTTTTTCCTGCCTCGGTCAGAGTGATTTTCTTTGTGCCGCGGATGAGAAGAGGCACCTGAAGCTCTTCCTCCAGCATTTTGATCTGATAACTTAACGGCGGCTGTGTCATATGCAGCACCCGTGCCGCCCCGCTGATGGTTCCCGCGTCCACGATGGCGCGGAAGTATTCGAGTTGTCGAAGTTCCATAAAAATCCTCCTGAAAAAACTATATAAAAATTATTCAATTTCAATATAAAAACAATAATTTACATATAGAATACGCCATGCTATACTGAAAAGCAAGTGAAAAAGAAGGGAATGAGGGAACAAATGAAACGAATTGATTTCGAACATGGAACCGTAACCGGAAACATCCTCGGGGCAGCGCTCCCGATGCTGGTTGCTCAGATTTTGAGTCTGCTGTACAATATTGTAGACCGCGTCTACATCGCGCGGATCCCGGAGGTAGGAACGGCGGCACTCGGTGCAGTCGGTCTGTGCTTTCCGCTGATCGTTATCATCACAGCATTCAGCAACTTGTTTGGAAGCGGCGGCGCTCCGCTGTTTTCGATTGAGCGTGGAAAGAATGATCAAAAAAAGGCGGAACGTATTATGAATACGTCGTATTCCATGGTATGTGTCTGTGCTGTCATACTGATGGTGATCGGCTTTTTGTTTGCCCGTCCACTGCTGTCACTGTTCGGTGCATCGGCAGATGCGATGGTATACGCGTATCCTTATATGATGATTTATCTGATCGGAACTTTGCCGTCGATGGTGGCAACCGGCATGAACCCGTTCATCAACGCGCAGGGCTACTCGACCGTTGGTATGCTTTCCGTCACGATCGGAGCGGTCGCAAATCTGCTGCTTGACCCGCTGTTTATCTTTGTGTTTGGCTTTGGTGTGCAGGGGGCTGCGATTGCAACTGTGATTTCCCAGACACTTTCCGCAGTGTTCGTTCTGTATTTCTTGACCCGGAAATCGGAACTGAAAGTGCGCTTTGTGCGGAAAGATGAAATTTCTGAGTGTGCAGGCTATGCGAAAAATATTGTCAGCCTCGGTACCGCGGGATTTATCATGCAGCTGACCAACAGCCTTGTCACGATCTGCTGCAACAACGTACTCTCCGTGACCGGCGGTGATATTTACATCTCTGTTATGACGATCGTATCGAGCGTGCGTCAGCTCGTCGAGACACCGATCTATGCAATGAATGAGGGAACTTCTCCGATTTTGAGCTATAATTACGGTGCACGCCGTCCGGCCCGCGTGCGCAAGGCGATGTGTGTCATGAGTGCGATGATCCTCGGCTATACCGCAGTGATGTGGAGCGTGATTGTTCTGGCGCCGCATGCGCTGATCGGTATTTTCAGTTCGGATGCGGTACTGACAGCAGATGCGGTTCCGGCTCTGAAGCAGTACTTTGCAGCATTCATTTTCATGGATCTGCAGTACATTGGACAGACCGTATTCAAATCTCTGAATAAAAAGAAACAGGCGATCTTTTTCTCTCTGCTCCGAAAAGTCTTCATTGTTGTACCGCTCACCTATCTGATGCCGTACGTACTCCACATGGGAACGGACGGTGTCTTCCTTGCCGAACCGGTATCAAACGTAATCGGCGGAAGTCTCTGCTTTATCACCATGCTGATTCTGGTTCTGCCGGAATTGAAGCGAATGGAGCAGCAGAAGTAATAGTTTTGAAAAGTTTTTGAAAAAAGTACAGGAAGATATTTACCGAAACCGTTTCGGCAGATATCTTTCTGTTTTTGTTGCGATACATACGATCAAAAGGGTTAGATTCCCCTTTTTCGCTGCGCTGCATTCGAAGAGAGCTGCCGGTGGCAGTTTCTGCAGGTGAAAAAATTATAAAGTATAGCTAAAAACTATTTTGTTGTATCGAAGATAAGTATTTGATCTTTCCGGAAATTCACGCTACACTGGAAACAGAAAAAACAAAAGAATAGGAGAGGGTTTTTATGGAAGAAAACAAAATGGGAACGATCCCGGTCAGCCGTCTGGTGATTTCCATGGCGCTGCCGCTGATGCTGTCACTTCTGATTAATTCGCTTTACAACTTCGTAGATTCCGTGTTCGTTGCGCGGGTTTCTGAGGATGCACTGACGGCAATTTCCCTGGCGGCTCCGATGCAGCTCATTGTATCATCGCTCGGTCTTGGAAATGCGGTCGGCCTGAACGCCGTCATTTCCCGGGCACTTGGAGAAAAGAATCAGAAAAAGGTAAAAGATGCAGCGAGCGCCGCGCTTTTTCTTGCATTCTGCTCGTGGATTTTAAACAGTATTTTATGTATCGCATTTGCCCGGATCTATTTTGAAAGTCAGTCCGGCGGCAATGAAGCCATCGCAGCGTATGGCATCCAATACTTAAGTATCTGTATGATCGCGTCTCTCGGCCAGATGGGACAGTGGGTCTTTGACCGGTTTGTCATGGCAAGCGGAAAAGCGCACCTTTTTATTTTTACACTTTCCGCCGCATCGCTGACAAATCTGATTCTCGATCCGATCTTTATTTTCGGCTGGTTCGGCCTTCCGCGGATGGAGACGGCCGGAGCTGCGCTGGCAACCGTCATCGGCCAGTTTGTGGGCTGTCTTGCCGGAATGATGATTAATAAAAAGTGGAACCCGGAAATCCCGTTTGCTTTTACGCTGAAACCGGACTGGGTGAGTGTGCGTGAGATCATAAAAGTCGGTTTTCCGTCCACGCTGGTACAGATTCTGACCTCGGTTGTCAACATGGCGATGAATGCGATTATTATTACCTTTTCTTCGACGGCAGTTGCTGCTTTTGGTGTGTGCACAAAGATTCAGAATATTACAACCGTCGGTGTTCACGGTATCACAAACGGTCTGATTCCGATTGTAGCGTACAATTACGGCGCAAAGCAAAAAGAAAGAATCCGTCAGTCGATCCGGTACGGCATTCTTTACGGCGGCGGACTGTTTCTTATCTTTTTTGCCGTGCTGGAATTCTGTCCTGGCGTTGTACTGAAACTTTTTGATGCCTCGGACAATCTGATGCGCATCGGAGTTCCGGCGCTCCGCATTCTGGCAGTGGCCTATCTGCTTTCGATTCCAGGCCTGATCTATCAGGCGGCGTTGCAGGGACTTTCCCTTGGAAAAGAAAGTATGTACATATCCATGACACGCCAGGCGATTCTGCCGCTGATGTTTGCATTTCTTCTCAAAGGATTTGGAAACCTGAATCTGATATGGGGCGCCTTTGTCCTGGCTGAGCTCTGCGGCATCCCGCTTGCAGCAGCTCTCTGGAAACGGAAAGGGGAAAAGCAGATTTAGTTTTAAGTATAGAAAAGAAAAACAAAAAGGCTGTTCTTTGCGAAAGGCAGCCTTTTTTGCATACCATAAGATAAGAATACACAGGGGCTTATGGATGAAAGAGCAGGAAAATCTGACAGGAAAAGGAATTACAGCCGCCGTGCTGGATACAGGGATTTTTCCCCATATGGATTTTGACGGCCGGATTGTAGCCTTCCGGGATCTTGTGTACGGGCGGGAGACGCCTTACGATGACAATGGACACGGAACGCATGTCTGTGGTATCCTTGGCGGAAGTGGAAGAGCGTCCGGCGGAAAATACCAGGGTGCGGCACCGGGATGCCGGTTTGTCGTAGTGAAGATTCTGGACCGAAGGGGAAATGGAAGAAAGCAGGATATCCTCGCGGCGATTGACTGGGTGTGCAAAGAGCGAATAAGACTTAATATCCGCATTTTAAATATTTCAGTGGGAACAACAGAGCAGGAAAAAACGGTGGATGATCTGCTAGTACAGGCGGTGGAGCGCGCCTGGGATGACGGGATCACTGTTGTGACAGCGGCCGGAAATCTGGGGCCCGCTCCGGGCAGTATTACGGCGCCGGGGAGCAGCAGAAAAGTGATCACCGTGGGAGCGGGCGATCTGCTGGAGCCAAGAAGAGGAATCTCCGGATGCGGCCCGACACGGGACTGCGTCTGCAAACCGGATCTTGTCGCGCCTGGAAAACGTCTCATTTCCTGCGCGCCTGGAAGAAGCAGGAAGGAATATGTGGTGAAGAGCGGCACCTCGATGGCGGCACCGCGGGTGTCCGGAGCCGTGGCTTTGGCACTTGAACGGGTTCCGGATCTTACAAATGTCCAGGCGAAAATGCTGCTTTGCGAATCGGCGAGAGACCTTGGCCTTCCGCGCAACCGTCAGGGGCATGGGATGCTTCAAACAGACCGTTTTCTGTCTCTTCTGTGAGACACTGTGCGGCAGCATAAAAAAAGAAAAATGAAGGAAAACACCTCTCATCCTGCAAAAATTGTGTGAATTTATGGGAAAATGCCAAAAAATCAGGCGAATTTTGACTTGACAAGCTATAGGATACTTTATACAATAAACGGGAATAGAAAAAGGAGGCCTACTATGGAAAAAATTCAGATGACCACTCCTCTGGTAGAGATGGATGGAGATGAGATGACCAGAATTCTCTGGAAAATGATCAAAGATGAGCTGCTTCTCCCGTTTATTGACCTGAAAACGGAATATTACGATCTGGGACTGGAACACAGAAACGAGACGAACGATCAGGTAACCGTAGATTCCGCAAACGCTACCAAGAAATACGGTGTAGCAGTCAAATGTGCCACCATTACGCCGAATGCAGCGCGTATGACCGAGTACAATCTGAAAGAAATGTGGAAGAGCCCGAACGGAACGATCCGTGCCATGCTCGACGGAACCGTTTTCCGTACCCCGATTGTCGTAAAAGGCATCGAGCCGTGCGTGCGCAACTGGAAAAAACCGATCACGATTGCCCGTCATGCATACGGAGATGTCTATAAAAATGCAGAAATGCGCATTCCGGGACCGGGAAAAGCAGAGCTGGTTTATACGGCTGAGGACGGCACCGAGACAAGAGAGCTGATCCACAACTTCACCGGCGCCGGTGTCATTCAGGGCATGCACAATCTGGATAACTCCATAGAAAGCTTTGCGAGAAGCTGTTTCGAGTACGCACTGTCCACGAAACAGGATCTGTGGTTTGCAAGCAAGGATACGATTTCCAAGAAGTATGATCACCGCTTCAAGGATATCTTCCAGGAGATCTTCGATGCAGAGTACAAAGAGAAATTTGCAGAAGCAGGCATTACCTACTTCTACACTCTGATCGACGACGCCGTTGCCCGCATCATGAAAGCAGAGGGCGGCTTTATCTGGGCCTGCAAGAACTACGACGGCGATGTCATGAGCGACATGGTATCCTCCGCCTTCGGTTCCCTTGCGATGATGACTTCTGTTCTCGTATCCCCGCACGGATATTACGAGTACGAGGCTGCGCACGGAACCGTACAGCGCCACTATTACCGTCACTTAAAAGGTGAGGAGACATCCACCAACTCCGTGGCCACCATTTTTGCATGGACCGGCGCACTCAGAAAACGCGGGGAAATGGATGGAAACGCAGAACTTTCCGCATTTGCAGACCGTCTGGAAAAAGCAACGATCGCAACGATCGAGAGCGGAAAAATGACAAAAGACCTTGCGCTGATCACCACCATGGAAAATCCGACCGTATTAAACAGCCGTGATTTCATCCTGGCCATCCGCGAGGAGCTGGAGAAATAATTAAACGAAGCAAAAAAGAAAGCCGATCCGGCATTCCCGCAAAAAGGGATGCGCCGGACCGGCTTTTTCTGTTTTGAATTTTCCGGGGAAAACCAGGCCTATTCGGCAAGCTCTTCCCATTTTTCATACAGCTCTTCGAGTTCCGCGGCAATCTCTGCTTTCTCTTTGCTTAATTTCACACACTCTGCCACATTCGTTGCGACTTCCGGTTTCGACATTTCCTCATCAATTTCCGAATCGCGTGTCTCAAGCTCTTCAATTCGTTTCTCCGTCTTTTTCAGCTCGTTTTCTTTCTTGCGGAGACGTGCCTGTTCTTCTTTCTGCGCTTTCCAGTCCAGCTTTGTGGAGGAGGCTTCGGAAGGAGCCGCTGTTTCTTCCGGAGCGGCGGCATCGGCAGCAGGAGCATAGATGCGGGTCAGCTCTTCTTTTTTCTCCAGATAGTAATCGTAATTTCCGATATAGTTGACGAGTGTTTGTCCCGTCAGCTCCAGAATCCGGGTTGCAGTCTGATTGATAAAGTAACGGTCGTGGGAAACGTACAGTACCGTTCCAGTGTAATCCTTCAGCGCGTTTTCCAGAATCTCCTTTGATACGATATCGAGGTGGTTGGTCGGCTCGTCGAGGATCAGGAAGTTGGCGTTCGAGAGCATCAGCTTGGCAAGAGAAATTCGTCCGCGCTCACCGCCGCTCAAGGTATGAATCGGTTGGAAGACATCGTCGTTTGTAAACAGGAAGGCGGCCAGCACATTTCGGATTTCGGTGTTTGTCAGATACGGATACGCGTCGGAAATCTCCTGGAAAATGGTCTTTTCCATGTGGAGCACCTGATGCTCCTGATCGTAGTAACCGATCTGTACACGGCTTCCAAGTGTAAAAGAGCCGGCATCCGGGCGGATGACTTCGTTTAAGATCTTTAAGATCGTCGTTTTTCCCGTTCCGTTGTTTCCGATGATTGCGACGCGCTCCCCGCGCTTGATTTCGAAATTCAGATCCTGGAAAAGCGTCTGTCCCGGGAAGGCTTTGGAGAGGTGCTCGACGGTCAGCACATCGTTTCCGCTTGTGATGCGCGGTTCCAGACGGATCCGCATATCGGAGCGTACTTCGGTCGGCTTTTCCAGCACATCCATTTTGTCCAGCATTTTTTCACGGCTCTCGGCGCGTTTGATGGATTTCTCGCGGTTGAAAGATTTCAGCTTTGCAATGACTTCTTCCTGATGGTGGATTTCCTGCTGCTGGTTGACCCAGGCATGGTAAGCGGCTTCACGGAGCATTGCTTTTTTTTGACTGTAGGCGGTATAGTTTCCCTCAAAAGTTGTTACTTTTTTATTGTCCACTTCAACGACTTTTGTGACAACGCGGTCGAGAAAGTAACGGTCATGGGAGACGATCAGGACGGCTCCGCTGTAATTTAAAAGATACGTTTCGAGCCAGGAGATCGAGTCCATATCGAGGTGGTTGGTCGGCTCGTCGAGCAGAATGATGTCCGGTTTGGTGAGCAGCAGTTTACCAAGTGCCACGCGGGTCTTCTGACCGCCGGAGAGGGAGTCCACCTGTTTTTCAAAATCGCTCTCGGAAAAGCCAAGACCTTTTAAAACACCGACGACTTCACTGCGGTACGCGTATCCGTTTTCCAGTTCAAAGGTATGGGAGAGGCGGGTGTAGGTGGAAAGAAGTTCATCCAGCTCTGCACCGGATTTTGTATTCATATCACTTTCCATCTGACGGAGGCGTTCCTCCATATCGATCAGATTCTGTTTCGCGGTCAGCACTTCCTGGTAAATGGAAAGGTGTCCGGTCAGATCCTGATGCTGGGCGAGATAGCCCATCGTCTTTCCTTTGGAGAGGATGACCTCTCCCTCATCGGCCCTCATTTCGCCGATGATGATTTTTAACAGCGTCGATTTTCCGGCACCGTTGATGCCGACCAGTGCGGTTTTTTCGCGTTCTTCTATATGAAAAGATGCATTTTTGATAATTTCCGTTGTCCCGAATGCTTTCGAGATATTCTGACATGCAAGAATCATGTGGTTCCTCCAGATAACATATTTCTGTATTTTGACATAATACACCATCCTTATTATAGAGAGTAATACACAAAATTTCAAGAAATCTTTGACAATTTTCTATCAACCATATATAATATGAATATATGCAGGTGTAAATAAGGAGGAATTTATCTTGGAAGAAAAAGGAATTTCGCGGGCAGTTATCAAAAGACTTCCTAGATATTATCGTTACCTGGGCGAATTGCTGGAGGACGGAGTAGAACGGATCTCTTCCGGTGAGCTGAGCGAGCGGATGAAAGTGACAGCTTCCCAGATTCGCCAGGATTTAAATAATTTCGGCGGCTTCGGCCAGCAGGGGTATGGTTATAACGTGCGGTATCTGTACAGCGAGATTGGAAAAATTTTAGGTCTGGACAGAGTCCACAATATGATTTTTGTCGGAGCCGGAAATCTGGGACAGGCGCTTGCTAATTATGCGGCCTTTGAAAGAAGCGGATTCAAAACGGTCGGTATTTTTGACGTCAACCCGGTATTAAAAGGAATCTCCGTGCGCGGAATTGAAATCCGCATGGCGGACGAGCTTCCGGAATTTATCAAGGAACACCATGTAGAGATTGCGGCTTTGACACTGCCAAAAGCAAAAGCGGTAGAGATGGCAGAGATTCTCGTGGACAACGGTGTAAAAGCAATCTGGAATTTTGCACATACCGATCTAAACTTAAAACTTCCGAAAGATGTGATCGTCGAGAACGTCCATCTTTCCGAAAGTCTGATGCGTCTCTCCTACAATCTGACCAGATATGAGGCGGAGCATCCAAAGAACAATTAAGAAACCAAAACAAAAGCAGGAGAGTCTTCGGGAAACCGGAGACTTTTTCTGTTCACTTTCCGGATAAGGCAGGAAAAGGAGGAAAAGCGATGAAACGGATTCTTACAGCAGCACAGATGAAGCAGGCAGACCGCAATACGATCGAAACCATGGGGGTACCGTCCCTGGTACTGATGGAGCGCGCAGCGCTGTCCTGCGTGGAGGAGCTTCAAAATGGAACATGGGATACAGGAAAAGTCCTTGCTGTGTGCGGTCCCGGAAATAATGGAGGGGACGGTGCGGCAATTGCACGGATTTTAAAGACGAAAGGGGTGGATGCGGAACTGTTCTGTCTTGGAAATCCGGAAAAATACAGTGAAGGCATGAGAGCACAGAAGAAAATTGCGGAAAATTATGGGGTCCGTGAGGTTAAGAATCCGGATTTCCGGGAATATACTGTTATCATAGATGCCATCTTTGGAATTGGCGTATCCCGTCCGCTGGCAGGGGAGTACCGGAGGGCAGTGGAAGCAATCTGCGCAAGCGGTGTTCCTGTTCTTGCCGTGGACATCCCTTCGGGGATCCACACGGATACCGGAGAGGTCCTTGATGCGGCGGTGAAAGCCAGAGCCACGGTGACATTTGCCTGTGCAAAGCCAGGGCTTCTCTTTGATCCCGGAAAACGATATGCCGGAGAGGTCCTGGTCCGTGATATCGGAATCGGCTTTGATGCAGGAGAAGAGGAGACGCCCTGGTACGGTTCAGTGGAAAAAGAAGATCTGGACCGGTTTCTTACCCGCACGCCGATGGGAAATAAGGGAACCTTCGGAAAGGTGCTGGTACTTGCCGGTTCCGGTGCCATGTGCGGAGCCGCTGTTTTGTGTGCCAGGGCAGTCCTTGCATCCGGTGCCGGCATGGTAAAGGTTGTGACAGAGGAAAGAAACCGTACGCCGCTTTTCTGTGCCCTGCCGGAAGCAATGGCGGATTTCTGGAAGGAGGATGAGCCGCTTCCGGAAGAAGCCCTGCTGCAGGATCTCGCCTGGGCGGACGCTGTTGTTGCGGGACCGGGACTTTCCAAAAGCCGGACGGCAAAAGAACTGCTCGTTTTTACGGTGCAGCACACAGAAGTTCCTCTTGTTCTGGATGCAGATGCGCTGAACCTGATTGCAGAAGATGCAGAGATTCTTTCGGGCTGCCGGGCAGAAAAAATTTTAACGCCTCATGTAGGAGAGCTTGCACGGCTGCTGCACATGACCATTGCAGAATGCCAGCGTGACCCGGCAGGAAGCGCCGGAAGGGCAGCCGAAAAATACCAGGCCTGCTGTGTACGAAAGGATTCCGTAACCGTGACAGCAGAGGAAGGGCGTGAGCAGTATTACATAAACACAAGCGGAAGCAGTGCGCTTGCGACGGCGGGAAGCGGCGATGTGCTCGCGGGAATCACAGGCGCCTTTGCAGCAAAACGTCAGTGTGAAAAAAACGAGAAAAAAATCAGCCTTGCCAAAACAGCGGCACTGGCGGCATATGCGCATGGAAAGGCGGGAGAGGCTGCGGAAGAAAAAAGCAGTGCTTCCTATGTAACAGCATCCGAGATTATCAGAGGATTGCAGTCAATCTGAGCAAAGCAGATCAGAATCACGGGTTCCCAAAAGGACTCCGGGCGGACTTTTTTGAAGCGCCGGATGAAATTTGTGAATACCTCCGGAAAAACAGGCAATATTAAATACATGGAAACGATTTTAAAAGGCGTAAAACGCCGGATCGTTATCGTATGGGAAAGCAAAACGGAAAGAATCGGAGAGTGAGCACAAGTGGTAATCAAGCGTGGCGATGTATATTATGCCGACCTGCGGCCCGTTGTGGGAAGTGAGCAGGGCGGTGTCCGTCCGGTGCTGATCATTCAGAATGACATCGGCAACCGGCACAGTCCGACGGTGATCTGTGCGGCGATTACATCGAGGATGAATAAGGCGAAGCTGCCGACGCACATTGAGATCGAAGCGTCCGCCTATGGGATTGTACGGGATTCTGTTATTTTACTGGAACAGCTTCGGACGATCGATAAGAGAAGGCTGAAAGATAAAATCTGTCATCTGACGCCGGAACAGCTGGCCCTTGTGAACGAAGCACTGAAAATCAGCCTAGATCTGCCTACATAAGGGGTATTTTTGGCGCGGTTCACGGTTGACGAATGAGAAAGATCGTGCTATATTCTATATTATATGGGCTTCTGCCGTTTTTCGGGGAAACCTTTTTACAGAAAAGTAATACTTTAAATAAAGGAGACAAAAGAGGTATGTCAGGACATTCAAAATTTGCCAATATTAAGCATAAGAAAGAAAAAAACGACGCAAAAAAAGGTAAAATCTTTACCATCATCGGCCGTGAGATCGTAATCGCTGTCAAAGAGGGCGGACCGGATCCGGCAAACAACAGCAAGCTGCGTGACGTTATCGCAAAAGCAAAAGCAAACAACATGCCGAACGATACCATCGACCGCGGTATTAAAAAAGCTGCCGGAGATGCAAACGCAGACAACTACGAGCGTATCACCTACGAAGGTTATGGCCCGAATGGTATCGCGATCATCGTAGAGACTCTGACCGACAACAAGAACCGTACCGCAGCAAACGTAAGAAGCGCTTTCACCAAAGGAAACGGAAGCGTTGGAACACCGGGATGCGTATCCTACATGTTCGACAAAAAAGGCCAGATCATCATCGACAAAGAAGAGTGCGAAATGGATGCTGACGATCTGATGATGCTTGCTCTGGATGCAGGCGCAGAAGACTTCGCAGACGAAGAGGACAGCTACGAAATCATCACCGATCCGGATGACTTCTCCGCAGTACGTGAGGCTCTGGAGAAAGACGGTATCGCCATGGCAGAGGCAGACGTTACCATGATCCCACAGACCTACGTAGAGCTGACCGATCCGCAGGCATTAAAAGACCTGAACCGTACCCTGGATCTGCTGGATGACGACGACGACGTACAGTACGTATATACCAACCTGGACGAGTAATTTCACTGGAAATTACATAGAATCATAAGAATCTGCGCATACTGATGAAGCTATTTTGGAATAGCAGAAAAGAGGAAATCCGTATGGCAGAATCACAGAAAAACCAGACAGAAAAAGAAAATATTGTAGAACTGAAGACCAACATTTATCTGCTGTCCATCATCGGCGAGGTGGAGGGGCATGAATCACTCGGCGAGCGCACGAAAGCGACGCGCTATGAGCACATTCTCCCTGCTCTTGCCCGTGCCGAGGAGGACAAAAGTATTGATGGTCTTCTGATTCTCCTGAATACCGTAGGCGGAGATGTGGAGGCCGGTCTTGCAATTGCAGAGATGATTGCGTCCATGCGAAAGCCTGCGGTATCGCTCGTTTTAGGGGGTGGTCATTCGATCGGTGTCCCGCTCGCCGTTGCAGCAGACTATTCGCTGATCGTGCCGAGTGCCACCATGGTCATTCACCCGGTGCGTACAAACGGCATGTTCATCGGTGTTGCACAGACGTACCGTAATATGGAAAAGACGCAGGATCGGATCACAGGTTTTGTATCGGCCCATTCTAAAATCACCAAGGAACGGCTCGAGGAGCTGATGCTCGATACGAAAATGCTGGTCAAGGATGTCGGAACAATGCTGGACGGCCCGCAGGCAGTGGAAGAAGGCCTGATCGACGAGGTCGGCGGCATTGCCCGCGCGCTCGAAAAGCTGAATGAGCTGATGAAAAAGGCAGCAGGGACAGAAAATTGACTTCACGGCGCGGCTTGTGTTTCAGGGGATTTTGTGTTAGAATGAGTTCGCTGTGAAAATTCGAACGGAAGTTTTGTCCGGACTTTCACAAAAGAGAAAAATAAGGGAACAGGATAAAAAAATGACAGTAATAGAAGCTTTATTTCTGGGCCTGATCCAGGGAATCACGGAATTCCTGCCGATCAGCAGCTCCGCACATCTGATTATCTTCCGTCACTTTATGAAGATCGAAGATACGCAGACGGTGTTTTTCAATGTGCTTTTGCACTTTGGCTCCATGATTGCAATTCTGCTCACATTTTCGAAGGAATGGAAACGTCTCTTCCTCGCGCTGTGCGGAATCATAATCGATCTGTTTCATAATTTAAAGGAACACTTTTCCAGTCAGCATCAGGAGAGAAAGCAGTACCGGAAGGTACTCGGCAGCAACTACCGTATGCTTGCTTTCCTGCTGATTCTGACCACCATCCCGACTGCTGTAATCGGCGGCATGATTCAGAGCCTTGTCACACTGACCTCCTCGAATCTGCTGGCACCTGGCGTTGGTCTGTATCTGACGGCGATTCTGCTTGTGGTGGCAGATATGCTTCCGGAGGGAGAAAAAACGCAGAAAAATTTGAAGCCGAAAGATGCACTGATTGCCGGATTCTTCCAAGGCTTTTCCACGATTCCGGGTCTTTCCCGTCTTGGTTCGACTATTTCTGCGTGTGTGATCGGCGGCATGACCCGTTCGTACGCTGTGAAATACTCTCTGATTGTGAGTGTTCCGGCGATTATCGGGGCAACGATCGTTGAAATTGCGACCATGGGAAAAAATAAAATTGTTTTTCATCCGGTATATCTGGTCGGCGTTTTCATGGCGGCACTTGCCGGTTACTTTACGATCCGCATTCTGATGCGTGTGGTGAAAAAACGGAAACTGAAATATTTTGCTTTGTACTGTCTTCTTGTCGGGACATTCTCCATTGCAGGATATTTTCTGCTGTAATACGAGAAAGGGGAGAAGTTCTGCATGGCAAATACAACAAAGGGAAGCGGGAAGACAAAGAAAAAAACTTCTGATTCCGGAACAGCAAAAAAGAAACAGACCCAAACAACGGCCAGAAAAACAACGGCGAAAAAGAGCAGTACCGCAAAACGTACCTCCGGCACAAGGAAAAACACAGTCCGTGAGCCGATGGACGAGGGAGTGCGCGCAGAAATTATTCTGCTTTCCGTGCTTGCTGTTTCGATTCTGCTGATGCTCAGTAATTTCGGTATGGGCGGCGTGATCGGACAGGCTGTCTGCGACTTCTTTTTCGGCCTTTTCGGCGTGACAGAGTGGGCAGCACCGGTTCTGATCTTCTTTGGAACAGCATTTTACATAGCAAACAGACAGAACTTTTTAATTGTGCGGAAAACTGGGGGAGCGATCAGCTGTTTCGTCTTTTTCTGCGCTTTTATGCAGCTTCTGGCGTCCGGCTATACGAGAGATACGACATTTCTGGATTACTATTTTGACAGCGCCTACGATCATCTCGGCGGAGGAATCTTAGGAGGGTCTGTCGTGAAAATTCTCGGCATGGGATTCGGCCAGATCGGCGCGTGGGTGATTATTGTGATCGCCATCGTGATTTCCGTGATCGTGATGACGCAGAAGCCGATTCTCGCGCCGATCCATGAAAAGACGAATGACCACCGCCGGATGGCGGAGGAGCGCCGCCAGGAGCGTCTGGCGCGCCAAGCTGCGATGGAGGAAGAGGAAGGAAAAGAGCTGATTCTTGAGCCAGTGGAGGAACCGAAAAAAGCCGGGAAGAAAAAGAAATCCCGCCTTCTTTCTCATGTGGAATCGAGGCTGATTTAAACGAAAACGACGATACCCATCAGATGGAGATGCCGGAGCTTTCGATTCACCGTGGTTCTGTGCCGGCTGAAGAGTCGGAAAAGACAGGACCGGAGATGACACGGCAAGCTGCAGAAGAGGCGAAAAAAGAGAAAACGTCTGCGGATCATACGAGAAATCCGCGGTCTTCCTGTGAAGAGATCGAGGCGGATATAGACGGCATTCGTCAGGAAATCGGGAAAAAAGCAGAGGAAAAGCGGCCGGAGTACAAAACACCGCCGATGAATCTTCTGAAAAAAGGGATGCGCGGTGCCATGGGCGATTCCGATGCGCATTTGCGGGAAGTAGCGCGGAAACTGGAGGAGACGCTGGACAGCTTCGGTGTCAAAGTTACAGTCAATAACGTAAGCTGCGGACCGACCGTCACACGGTATGAGCTGATGCCGGAACAGGGCGTGAAAGTAAGCCGGATTGTCGGATTGACCGACGATATCAAGCTGAGTCTTGCAGCAGCAGATGTCCGCATTGAGGCACCGATCCCGGGAAAATCCGCAGTCGGAATCGAGGTTCCAAATAAGACGAACACGGCCGTGATGCTGCGTGATCTTCTTGAAACACCGGAGTTTAAGAACTTTTCTTCGAATCTGGCCTTTGCTGTCGGAAAAGACATCGCCGGTCAGCCGGTCATCGCAGATATCGCGAAAATGCCTCATCTTCTGATCGCCGGTGCGACCGGTTCCGGTAAATCGGTCTGCATCAACACACTGATTATGAGTATTATTTATAAGGCAAAACCGGAAGACGTCAAACTGATCATGATCGACCCGAGGTCGTTGAGCTTTCTGTTTATAACGGCATTCCGCACCTTTTTATTCCTGTTGTCACAGACCCGAAAAAGGCTTCCGGAGCTCTGAACTGGGCGGTTGCGGAGATGACAGACCGTTATAACAAATTTGCGGAATTCAACGTGCGCGATATGAAAGGCTACAATGCAAAAGTTGCCGAGCTGCCGCCGGATGAAAACGGCAAAAAACCGGAAAAACTGCCGCAGATCGTCATTATCGTGGATGAGCTTGCCGACCTGATGATGGTTGCGCCGGGAGAAGTGGAGGATGCGATCTGCCGTCTGGCACAGCTTGCCCGTGCGGCCGGCATCCATCTGATTATTGCAACACAGAGACCTTCCGTCAATGTCATCACTGGTCTTATCAAGGCAAATATGCCGTCCCGTATTGCATTCTCGGTTTCTTCCAGCGTAGATTCCCGTACGATCCTCGACATGGGAGGTGCGGAAAAACTGCTTGGAAAAGGCGATATGCTCTACAAGCCGCAGGATTACCAGAAACCGGCCCGTCTGCAGGGATCCTTTGTTTCGGATAAAGAGGTCAGTGATGTCGTTGCCTACTTAAAAGATCACTACGGCGAGAACGCTTATGATCCGGATATCGAAAAACGGATTCACACCGTAAGCCTGGATGGCGGTTCTGCCGCAGGCGGCGGAGATAACCGCGATAATTACTTCGTGGAAGCCGGAAAATTTATCATCGAAAAAGATAAGGCATCGATCGGCATGCTCCAGAGAGTGCTGAAAATCGGTTTCAACCGCGCGGCCAGAATCATGGACCAGCTCGCGGATGCCGGTGTCGTAGGACCGGAGGAAGGAACCAAGCCGAGAAAAGTTCTGATGTCCATGGAACAGTTCGAAAATTATCTGGAGGAACACGGATGATGGGAAAAGATGTTGTCCGTTGTTTACAAATAACCGGAAACGTGATAAAGTATTAACATAAAATGCGCGAAAATCCAAGTCGTGCTTTTGTTAAAATATTTCTAACAAGATTAGGAGGATATTATGTACAAGATTCAAGAAGCGGAAATGCTCGCGAATAATATCTACCGTATGGTAGTAGAAGCACCGCGAGTAGCACAGCACTGCCTCCCTGGACAGTTTGTTATTGTCAAGGCAGATGAAGAAGGAGAAAGAATTCCTCTGACCATTTGTGATTACGATAGAGAAGCAGGAACTATCACCATCGTATTCATGCCGATCGGAGAATCTACCAAAAAAATGAAAGATCTCAAAGCGGGAGATGCTTTCATGGATTTCGTAGGACCTCTGGGGCAGCCGTCCGAGTTCTGCAGCGAAGATATCGAAGAACTGAAGAAAAAACGGATCGTATTCGTAGCCGGCGGTGTTGGAACTGCACCGGTTTACCCGCAGTTAAAATGGCTGCATGAGCATGGAATCACTGCTGACGCCATTGTCGGAGCAAAGACAAAAGATCTCGTTATTCTCGAGAAAGAAATGTCTGCTGTCAGCAATCTGTACATAACCACAGACGATGGTTCTTACGTAAGAAAAGGTATGGGTACCGATGTACTCCGCGACCTTGTACAGAACCAGGGCAAACAGTATGATGTCTGTGTTGCCATCGGACCGATGATCATGATGAAATTCGTATGTCTTCTGACAAAAGAACTGAACATCCCGACCGTTGTAAGCATGAACCCGATCATGGTAGACGGAACCGGTATGTGCGGTGCCTGTCGTCTAATGGTAGGCAATGAAGTAAAATTTGCCTGCGTAGACGGACCGGAGTTTGACGGTCATCTGGTAGACTTCGACCTGGCTATGAAACGTCAGCAGATGTATAAGACAGAAGAGGGAAGAGCTCTCTTAAGATACCAGGAAGGCGCAACCCATCACGGTGGATGCGGCCAGTGCGGAGGTGACAAATAATGGCAAAGGGATTAAACAGAGTACCGGTACGTGAGCAGGAGCCGAAGGTACGTGCCACAAATTTTGACGAGGTATGTCTTGGATACAACAAAGACGAAGCAGTAGAAGAAGCACAGCGCTGCCTGGGCTGTAAAAATGCAAAATGTATCACAGGATGCCCGGTTAATATCAACATTCCGGCATTCATTGCACAGGTAAAAGAGGGAAACTTCGAGGAAGCATACAAAATTATCGGTGAGTCCAGTGCACTCCCGGCAGTCTGCGGCCGTGTATGTCCGCAGGAGAGCCAGTGCGAGGGCAAATGTGTCCGCGGAATCAAAGGCGACGCTGTTTCCATCGGCAAACTGGAGCGTTTCGTTGCTGACTGGGCAAAAGAAAACGGTATCAAACCGGTTCCGGCAGCAGAGAAAAACGGCCACAAGATCGCGGTTATCGGTTCCGGCCCTGCAGGTCTTACCTGCGCAGGAGACCTTGCAAAACTTGGCTACGATGTAACCATCTTCGAGGCACTTCACAAAGCCGGCGGTGTATTAAGTTACGGTATTCCGGAGTTCCGTCTTCCGAAAGACAAAGTAGTTGCCGCTGAAATCGAGAACGTAAAATCTCTCGGTGTTAAAATTGAGACCAACGTTATCATCGGAAAATCCGTTACCATCGACGAGCTGTTAAAAGACGAAGGATTTGAAGCAGTCTTCATCGGTTCCGGTGCAGGCCTTCCGATGTTCATGGGAATCCCGGGTGAGAACGCAAACGGCGTATTCTCCGCAAACGAGTTCCTGACCAGAAACAACCTGATGAAAGCATTCCGCGATGATTACGATACCCCGATCGCACACGGCAAGAAAGTTGCTGTAGTCGGCGGCGGCAACGTAGCTATGGACGCTGCAAGAACCGCACTTCGTCTCGGCGCAGAGGTACACGTTATTTACCGTCGTTCTGAGGCAGAGCTTCCGGCCCGTGCAGAGGAAGTTCATCATGCAAAAGAGGAAGGTATCATCTTCGACCTTCTGACCAACCCGGTAGAAATTCTGACCGACGACAAAGACTGGGTAACCGGTATCCGCTGCATCCGTATGGAACTTGGCGAGCCGGACGCTTCCGGAAGAAGAAGACCGGTTGAGATTCCAGGATCTGAGTTCGAAATTGAAGTAGACGAAGTTATCATGTCTCTTGGTACTTCCCCGAACCCGCTGATTTCTTCCACCACCTACGGTCTGGATGTCAACAGAAGAAAATGTATCGTAGCTGAGGAAGAAACCGGAAAGACCAGCAAAGAGGGCGTTTACGCCGGCGGTGACGCTGTAACAGGTGCAGCAACCGTTATCCTTGCTATGGGTGCCGGAAAAGCCGGAGCTAAAGGAATTGATGAGTATATCAAAAGCAAAAATGCATAAGGCATTGCTTTTCTAAACTAAAAGCCATATAGACGCGGACAAGAAGTGATCTATATGGCTTTTGGTGTTTTTGACAGATATCCGAAAGGGTTTTAAGATTACAGAATGAAAATTACAGTATTGACAGTAGGAAAAATCAAAGAAAAATATCTGCGGGATGCGATTGCCGAGTATTCGAAGCGCCTCAGCCGCTATGCAAAGCTGGAAATTATCGAGGTGGCGGATGAAAAGACACCGGACAACGCGAGTGAAACCGTAGAGACAAATATCAAAAACAAAGAAGCAGAGCGCCTTCTCAAATATATCCGGGATGACGCTTATCTGATTACATTGGAAATTAAGGGAAAACAGCTCACATCCGAGGAGCTGGCCCAGAAAATAGATACGCTCGGCGTGCAGGGAACGAGCCATATTATTTTTGTGATCGGTGGTTCCTTAGGGCTTGGCGAGGAAGTTCTGAAGCGTTCGAACTATGCGCTCAGTTTTTCGAAAATGACATTTCCGCATCAGTTGATGCGGGTTATTCTGCTGGAACAGATTTACCGGAGCTACCGCATTAACTGCGGGGAGCCATATCATAAATAGCTGCGAATAAGAGAGGTGTGATTGCGATGCGTGAAATGCGTTTAAAAAAGCGGGAGATTACAGATCCTGAAATTTTAAGAGAAATTCTGGAAAGCTGCGAGGTTGTGCGGATCGGGGCGATGGATGAGGAAGGCATGTTTATCGTGCCGATGAATTATGGATATGATGTCCGGGAAGAAGATGGAACTCTTCACGTCTGTCTGTACCTGCATGGGGCAAAAGAAGGGCGGAAGGCGGCTGCATTTGCAGCGGATCCGCGCGTGGCGGTGGAGATGGATTACAACCATGAAGTGATTACAGGTGACTATACGTGTGCGTATTCCTATGCGTACCGCAGTATCATGGGAAACGGAACCATCACGGAGGTGACAGATCCGGAGGTAAAGAAGAAAGGCCTGGAAAAAATCATGGCGCATATCGCACCGGAGGCGAAGATCGCTTTTCTGCCGGAGATGGTGGAGCGCGTTGCCGTATGGCGCATAGACATCGATATATTTACCGGCAAAGAGCGCAGACGAAAATAGAGTGTTCGAAGCTCCGCAGGCTGCAGACGGAAAAAGACAGCAGAAAGGACAGCAGAAATGATTAAAATTGATCTGATTACAGGCTTCCTTGGCTCAGGGAAGACGACTTTTTTGAAACAGTACGCAAAGTATCTGATGGCACAGGGAAAGAACATCGGCATCCTGGAGAATGATTTTGGGGCAGTCAATGTGGATATGCTGCTTCTGCAGGAACTGCGCGGCGATCAGTGCGAGCTGGAGATGATTTCCGGCGGATGCGACAAAGAGACACACCGCAGACGATTCCGCACGAAACTGATCTCGATGGGCATGAGCGGCTACGACCGCATTCTCGTGGAACCGTCGGGGATTTACGATGTGGATGAGTTCTTTGACACGCTGTATGACGAGCCGCTGAACCGCTGGTATGAGGCGGGAAGCGTCATCACGATTCTGGATGCCGGGCTCGATGAGAAGCTGTCGGAGGAAGAAGAGTATCTGCTGGCTTCCGAGGCGGCGAACGCTGGTAAAATCGTGCTGAGCAAAGTACAGAATGTTTCGGAGGAAAAGAAAGAAGAAACGATTGCCCATCTGAACCGCACGCTCGAGCAGGCAGGCTGCAGAAGACAGTTTTCTGATGCAGAAATTTTACAGAAAAACTGGGATGATCTGACAGAGGATGATTTCAAAATGCTCTCCGAATGCAATTACCGTTCGGAGGATTACCGGAAGCTGGATTTCGGCGAGCAGCAGACATTTGATTCGCTCTGCTTTCTGGAGCCGAAGATTACGGAAGAAGCGCTGAAAAAGGCAGCAGAAGCAATCTTTGCGGATTCATCATGCGGCAATGTATTCCGGATCAAAGGAATTGTAAAGACGGGCGAAACTGTGTGGAGCGAAATCAATGCGACGCGGGAACAGATGACATTCCAGGCAGTGCCGGAGAGCCAGGAAGTGCTGATTGTAATCGGCGCGGGGCTTTCGAAAGAGCGGATTAGTGGAATTCTCGGAATTAAGTAAAAAATGGAGCATGACGGAAAGGGGTATTTTCCATCATGCTCCTGCTGGTTTGGCTAAATAGCAGTTACTGTAAAATGCGCTGCCGTTCTGACAGTGTGGGGAACGGAATGATTTTGGAATCCCGTGCATCATCCGGTGTACAAAGAGCAGTCAACGGTTGCGGCTGATTTTCCATGGTCTGGAAGGAGAGAATGCCATCTTTCCATAAAACGACATCATCCGGTGAATGGACGGCAAAATAGCGGTGCAGCACATCGAAAAGAGAGGATGGAACTGCCGCAAGATCGTGCTCGGGATCGCTGGAATATAGAAAGATCCGGCTTCCCGGAAAACGACGGGAATGGATACCGGCAGAGGGAGCGGTAAAATCCGGGTTTTCGGTAAAATATAAGGATCTTTCTGCGGGTCCGGAAAACGGAATAGACAGCGTTGTGGAAACAACTGGCGCTTCTTCTGCAAGGGCTGGCTGCTTCTGAAATTTGCACAGGAATGGGATATTTTGAAAAAATGTATATTTCTTTCTCATAAGACTCACCTTTCAGCCGGAAAAGATCTGGCATTTGGCAGGGTGGATGTTATCGTTTACTTTAATTTTATCTTATCAGAAGTGCAGAAATAACAGGGTTAAACATTTGTAAAAAGCGTGTAAAACATCTTAAAGAGAAAGAAAAGAGAGGGGAAATCATATGGAACAGGAAGTAATGCAGGCCATTCGGGCAGAACTGGAAAGCAATATAGATGCAAAATACCGGGAATTTCACAGCTCTCTTGTTCCGGGACAGAACTGTCGGATTCTTGGTGTCCGCATTCCGGTTTCGCGACGGATTGCAAAAGCGACAGCAAGAGACCATTATGAAGTTTATACCGAACAGTTTAATCCGGAAGTCTACGAGGAGCTTCTGATCCGCGGAATGATGATCGGCTACGGAAAGCTGACCCGTGAAGAACAGACGGCAGAACTGGACCGCTTCGTGCCGATGATCAACAGCTGGGGAATCTGTGACAGCTCCTGTGCAACGTGCCATTTTATGAAGAAAGACCAGGAGTATTGGTATGGATATCTGCAGAAATGGCTGAAAAGCAGCCGGGAATATGAAATCCGGTTTGGTGTTGTGTGTCTGCTGGACTTTTTTATCAACGAAGCGTATATCGATGCTGTGCTGGAGGAGATGAAAAAGATTCATCACGATGGCTATTACGTAAAAATGGCCGTCGCCTGGGCAGTATCGATCTGTTATATTCATTTTCCGGAAAAAACACAGAAACTGCTGAAAGAAAACAGTCTCGATGACTGGACACATAACAAAACAATTCAGAAAATCAGAGAGTCGCTGCGGATCAGCAAAGAAGAAAAAGAGATGCTGAAAACCTGGAAGAGATAAAAAGAAAACCGTATCGCCGCGTTTTGAATATCGCAGCAATACGGTTTTCTTTCTCTTTTTTGAACTTATTCGTCCCATCCCTCAAAAAGCCGGATGTTGACGGCAATATTTCTTGCAATTTCACCTTCGCTTTTCCCGAGATCTGCCACATCCGATACCGGCGGAAAATCAGGTTCTTCTTCCGTCAGTTCCAGAGAGATCCAGTCATAGGCGGAGTGAATGGCATCTTCCAGCGCCTCGTCGAGGGTATCCCCTTTTGCATAGCAGCAGGCGAGATCTGGAAAATAACCTTCGTAGGTTCCCTGTTCGGTTTTATGAAAAACGGCTGGATAAGTAAATTTCATAGTGTTTCTTCCTTCTTCCTTTTCTTTTTCACGGAAATTCTTTTTTATCGTAGCACTTTTTCTCAAAAGATACAATGCCTAAAATACAATTGATCGTATTTGTAATCTATGCTAGAATGAAAAACAGATAATTGGAAAATACAAATGAAACCAAGGGAGGATTTCTCTTTGATAAAAGTAATTTTGTGGGACATCGACGGAACACTTCTGAATTTTAAGATGTCGGAACGATATGCAATTGAGTACTGTTTCAACAAGTTTCATATGGGAACCTGCACGGACGAAATGCTGCAGCGCTACAGCGTGATCAACCGCGGTTACTGGGAGCGGCTGGAGACGGGAGAGCTTACGAGAGAACAGGTGATGCTTGGACGATTCCATGAATTTTTTGAATCGGAAGGACTGCCGACGGATCAGGTAAAGGTATTCAATGATGAATATCAGATCCGCCTCGGCGATAAGGCTTTCTTCTGCGATCACGGAGATGAACTGGTAAAACGGCTGAAAGCTACCGTAAAACAGTATGCAGTAACAAATGGAACCACTGTTGCACAGGAGCGTAAACTCCGCTTTTCCGGGCTTGATCAGCTTCTGGACGGCGTTTTTATCTCGGAACAGGTCGGTGTGGACAAGCCGCAGAAGGCTTTTTTTGATGCGGTATGGAACGAAATCGGAAGTTATGCACCGGATGAGGTTGTGATCGTCGGCGACTCCCTCACAAGTGATATCCGCGGCGGAAAAAATGCAGGAATCCTGACCTGCTGGTACAACCCGGATCATCTTCCGAACAAAATTGAAGTTACACCGGACTGTACCATCGACAATCTTCAGGATATCCTTTCGTATCTGGATGAAAGCAGGTGATTTGCTAATGAGAACACGCGTATTACAGGAAAAAAATTACGCGGAGCGGATGCAGAATGGTGTGGAGCCGTACCTCGCCGCTCATGCAGAAGAATTTTACTGGGAAAGGGAGAGCGGTCATCCGATTCATGTTCTTCGTTACCGCGCATTCCGCCCGAGAGGTGTTGTTGTAATCTCACACGGTTTTACGGAAAATGCAGAGAAATATAAAGAGATCGTGTATTATTTTATCAAAGAGCATTTTCATGTTTATCTGCCGGAACACTGCGGCCACGGAAAGAGCTACCGTCTGGTGGATGATCCGTCGCTTGTTTATGTCGATTCCTACCATCGTTATGTAGAAGATCTGCTCTTTGTTGCACGAAAAGCAAAAGCAGAGGCATGCGGTCTTCCGCTCGTTCTCTATTCTCACTCGATGGGCGGCGGAATCGCAGCAGCAGCGGCCGCCAAAGCGCCGCATCTGTTCCGGAAAGTGGTCTTGAGTTCGCCGATGATCCGTCCGCTGACCGGAAAAGTGCCGTTCGCCGATGCAAAACGGATCGCAGCTTTTGCCTGTGCCACAGAACGAGGCACACAGTATGTGGTAGGACAGAAACCATACCAGGGAATCGAAAGCTTTAAACAAAGTTCGTCCCTCTCCCGTCCGCGCTTTCTCTATTACCAGCAGAAGCGGGAAAAAGAGCCGCTGTATCACCTAAATGCCGCTTCTTACGGATGGCTCCATGCCGCCGCACATCTGTACCGCGATCTGATGCGGAGCGGATGGAAACGGATCGAGGCTCCTGTCCTTTTATTTCAGGCGGAGAACGATCATCTTGTGTCCAACCGTGCCCAGGAGCGGATGATCCGGAAAATGGCAGAACGCCGTCCCGGCATGGCAAAAATGGTAAAAGTACCGGGCGCAAAGCATGAATTGTTTGGAACCAGAGGGCGCATGCTCCAGACGTACTGGAATATGGTATTTGCTTTTTTGGAAAAAGATCTGTAACAAAAGAGAAGGGATGACAAAATGACACAGACAGAAATCGAAGAATATATTACCCAGTTTCCTATCTATCAGTATGCATTTGTAAAACCGGAGGACATCGAATTCAATGACCGGGTCCGCCAGATCTGCAAAAAGGAGTGCTCCCGCTACGGAGCCTCCTGGTCCTGCCCGCCGGCGGTCGGCACTGTTGAAGTCTGTAAGGAGCGTTGCATGAACTACGATCACGTTCTGTTCTTCTCCAGCATCGCAGAAGTGGACAACATCATGGATATGGATGAGACATTAAAAACAAAATCGGAGCACGAAAAAATCACACGCGAAATCGAGCAGCATTTAAAAGACAAAACCCTGCTCACCTTCGCCCTTTCCTCCGATTCCTGCCAGCTCTGTGATAAATGTACCTACCCGAGAGGCGGCTGCCGCCATCTTGAACTGATGCATCCATGCATCGAGAGCCACGGCATCGTTGTTGCAAACCTGATTGAAAAAAACATGATGGATTATTACCTCGGCGAGCATATGGTCATATGGTTCAGCATGATTTTCTATAAAGAATCGTAATCTGTGATGTAATTTTCCATTCTTTCAAACGTATTTACAGTAGAGGATTTCGCTGTAAGAAATTCAGAAAATACACAAGAGGGGGAATGAAATATGCTGAGAAAGGCAGGAAATTTTCTCAGGTATCTGTTCGGTATTCTGATGATACTGGCGGGAGCCGGTTACTGGAAAGAGGAGAAGGCATATGCATTGTCACTGCTGCTGCTTGGAATCTTTTTGCTTCCGGTTACCTGGAATACGATAAAGAAACGGTTTCATGTGGCGAAAGCACTTCCTGTGCTGCTTCCTGTGTTGCTGCTGGTTTCCGCCTGTGCGCTGACACCTGTGACGTACAGCAGTAAGGAAACACAGAAGGCATCTGCAGAGTCTGTTTCCGTCAGCGTTACGGCAGCGCCGACGAAAAAAGCGACGCCGACCCCGACTGAAACATCAACACCAACGCCGACAGCAACACCGACCGAAACACCAACGCCGACTGCTACCCCAACTCCAACGGCTGACCCGACCGAGACGCCGACACCTGAGCCAACCATAGAAGCTGCGGCGGAAGAAACCGTTGAAACGCAGGCAGCGGAAGAAACGCAGCCGGCAGTGACTGCTGAAGAACCACAGGTAACGGAGCTCCGCAGGAATCGGATCCGTATGGAGGACAGCTCGTGTGGATTTCAGAGACCGGATCGAAGTACCATAACAAAAATAACTGCGGCAGAATGAATCCGGATCGGGCATATCAGATGACGAGAGAAAATGCAGAAGCCCAGGGGTATGAACCCTGCAAAAAATGTTTTTAAAAAGAGAAATGAAACCCCGCAGCCTGATCGGGCAGGAAACCCCAGCGGCTGTGGGGTATTTTTGTGCTTTTTTCTGCATAAAATAGCGATAGAACAAAAAGCAGACCCGCAAAGCGGAGGAGGTTTTGGATGCGAAAAAAGAAAAAGCAGAAAAAATTGCTCCATCCGCCGGGCGGGGAGCTGCTTTCGGCGATGCAGGTTCCGTCAGATCTTGCTTTTGGCGAGCCGGTTGTGACGTTTTACGGCGGGAGAGAAGTGCAGATTGAAAATTTCCGCAGGATTCTGGAATATAATGCGTGCCGCCTCTGTGTGCTTACACAATATGGCAGGCTGCTCCTTGTGGGAGAGGGAATCCGGATTGTTTCGTATTCCGGGGAGGAGATGCGGGTGGAAGGGAGAATCGATCAGGCGACGTTTCAATAAGTGTAATGATTCCAATCATTCCAATGCTGAAAAGGGGGTGTGCGTTTGCAGAGGGGAAAGGTTTTCTGGAAAGGCAGTGTGCGGATTCGTGTGACGGGCCGTGAACCGGAGCGTTTTTTCAATCTGTGCGGGCACCATAACATCACACTGTGGGACGTGACAGAACATCAGGGCTGCTTTGAGATGAGCCTTCTGCCGGAAGATTTTTTCCGCCTCCTGCCGATCCGCCGCAAGAGCGGTGTGCGCATCCGAATACAGAAAAAACAGGGACTGCCTTTCTTTTACCGGCGAAGTTTAAAAAGAAAGGCATTTTTTATTGGTATTTTTCTCTGCCTGGCGGGACTTTACACGCTGTCGCAGTTCATCTGGAATATTCATGTGGAAGGAAATTACGCGAACAGTACGCAGACGATCTTAAACAGCCTTGACGCGGCCGGGATTCATCATGGAAGCTGGAAAAAACGTGTGGACTGCAGCCAGACCGCATCGTATTTGCGGGAGCAGTTTCCGAATCTGACCTGGGTGTCCGCAAAAATAGAAGGGACGCAGCTTGTCCTTGCGGTAAAAGAAAACGTAGACGGCTATGTGATCGAAGAAAAAGCAGATGATCCGCAGAATCTTGTGGCGAAAAAAGAAGGGACGGTCGTGCGTATTATCACACGGAACGGCATTCCGCAGGTGCTCCCCGGTGATACATGTCAAGCGGGAGACATTCTTGTAAAGGGCGAGATTCCGCTTGTGAATGACAGTGGGGAAACGTATGATTATTCTTATGTTCACGCAGACGCGGATATTGACCTTGAGACGACGTGGTACTATTATGATACCTTTCCGCTTTCCCATACGGTACGGACATATCAGAAAGCAGAGAAAAAAACGCCGGTATTTCAGATTTCTGCTTACCGATTTTTCCTTGGAAATCTGCTGCCGGAGAATTTTGTGGAGAGTTTGCGGAGCATGACCGGAACGGCGGATCAGAAAACAGAGAAAAGGGAAAATGGAGCAGACGAGGAAGTGTCCCTTCAGCAGCTTTATCTGACAGAAAACTTTGCCCTTCCGTTTTATTTCGGCTACCGTCAGAAATTTCCTTTTGAAGTTCAGAAAGAAACCTACTCAGAACACGAGGCAAAAGAAAAAGCCTCGCAGAATTATCAGAAATTCCACAGAAATTTATCAGAAAAAGGACTTCAAATATCGGAGAATCATGTTACAATAGAACTTAACGATACGTCATGTATCACAAAAGGGACACTTCGCGTGATAGAACGGGCCGTAGAAGCACAGCCCTGCGAAATGCAGAAGATGTCGGATGGAAAGGAAACAATGGTAGATGAACAGCAATAACAACATGATAGAACTGCAGATGGAACTGCCCATCGAACATGAAAAGAAAGTATTCGGCCAGTTTGATGAACACATCAAAATCCTGGAGAGATCCCTGGCGGTTACGCTGATCTCCCGGGACGGCGTTTTAAAAATTGTGGGCCCGGCATCGAATGCAGCGCGCGCAAAGGAATGTCTGACACAGCTTCTGGAGCTCTCACGCCGCGGAAATGATATCAACACACAGAACGTCAATTATGCAATCTCACTTGTTATGGAGGACAGCGGAAGCAGCCTTGCTGAAATCGACAGTGACTGCATCTGCCACACGGTCGCAGGCCGTCCGGTCAAACCGAAAACACTCGGTCAGAAAGCGTACGTGGATGCGATTCGGGAAAAGATGGTCGTCTTCGGCGTCGGCCCTGCCGGAACCGGAAAAACATACCTTGCAATGGCGATGGCGATCACCGCGTTCCGAAACGATGAAGTAGGCCGTATTATCCTGACGCGTCCGGCGATTGAGGCGGGTGAAAAACTCGGTTTCCTGCCTGGCGACCTGCAGAGTAAAATTGACCCGTATCTGCGGCCGCTCTACGACGCGCTGTATCAGATCATGGGAGCAGAGAGCTTCCAGAAAAACATGGAAAAAGGCCTGATTGAGGTTGCGCCGCTCGCGTACATGCGAGGCCGTACGCTCGACAATGCGTTTATTATCCTTGATGAGGCACAGAATACGACACCGGCGCAGATGAAGATGTTCCTGACCCGTATCGGTTTCGGTTCCAAAGTCATTGTAACCGGAGATGCCTCTCAGAAGGACCTTCCTTCCGGTACACGCTCCGGCCTTGATGTGGCAATGCAGGTACTGAAAAAAGTAGACGGAATTTCCTTCTGCGAGCTGACGAGCAAGGACGTTGTCCGTCATCCGCTGGTGCAGAAGATTGTACAGGCTTACGATGAATATGAAAAGAAAGCAAAGCCGGAAAATCACAGCGGCAGAGCAAAAAGTACGACGAGAAAACGGAGGGAAAATAAATGACACTGACGTTTGAAAATGAACAGGATTTTGACCTTGGATTTGATCCGGAAGAGGTTGCAGCAGCGGTAATCAATGGTGTGCTGGATCAGGAAGCGTGCCCGTATGAGGCAGAAGTAGAACTGATTCTGACCGATCCGGAAAATATCCGCACCATGAACCGGGAACACAGAAACATTGACCGGGAGACAGACGTGCTTTCTTTCCCGATGGTAGATTATCCTTCTCCGGCTTCGTTCGATTTTCTGGAGACGGAAGAGGGAGATGACTGTTTTAACCCGGACAGCGGTGAGCTGATGCTGGGTGATATCGTAATTTCTGTTGCGCGCGCAAGAGCGCAGGCGGAGGAATACGGTCATTCTTTAAGACGCGAATTTGCTTTTCTTGTTGCACACAGTATGCTGCATCTTCTGGGTTATGATCATATGACACCGGAGGAAGCAGCCGTGATGGAGGCAAAGCAGGAAGAGGTGCTGCAGCGTCTCGGTATCACAAGAGACTGATTGAAAGCAGAAAAGGAGGGGTCTTTATCAAAAAGAGAGGGTTTTACACATTGGGGATTGCTCTGCTGGGAAGCATGATGCTGTTCGGATGCCGGAAAATTGGGGAAACGGCACCGGAAACTGCATCGGCAGGAACTTCTTATGTCTCAGAAGAGACAGCAGGGGAAAGCAAGACAGAAACGAAAGCTACGGAACCACCGGTCCCGACCGAAGATCCGGCACCGGAGCCGCTGGTTCCGGAAGCGATTGAGCCGACACCCGCGGAGGATGCGCTGCCGGAAGGTATGGTGAAAAGTTATCTGACAGGAGAACCTGTCGCCGAAGTACAGGGAAGAAGGCGCCCGGTGGCGGTTATGCTGAGCAATATCATCAGCGCCTGCCCGCAGAGCGGTATCAGCCGTGCGGGAGTGATCTATGAAGCGCCGGTCGAAGGCGGCATTACGCGCCTGATGGGGCTGTTTGAAAACTATGATGATCTCGAAAAGATCGGATCGGTGCGGAGCTGCCGTGAATATTATGTGTATCTGGCGGCTGGTTTTGATGCCCTGTATTATCATTACGGACAGGCGGCGTATGCGATTCCGCTGCTCGAATCGGATCACATAGACAATGTGAATGGCATGGAGTATTCGGAACAGGTGTATTACCGGACGTCGGATCGTCCGTCGCCGCACAATGCGTATTTGGATGCGGCCGGGATTGCAGCGGGAATCGATCTCTGCGGCTACCGGACATCTTACAAAGACGGTTATGACGGATTTTTCCAGTTTGCATCCGAGACAGAACCGGAAACGCTGGAACAGGGACGAAATGCCGCCTATGTGGCACCGGGCGGATATTTCCACAACAATCCGTGGTTTTCGTACGATGAGGCGAGCGGCACGTATTTGCGTTATCAGTTCGGGGAACCGCAGATCGATGAGATGACACAGGAACAGCTTGCGGTGAAGAACATTATCGTGCAGTACTGTTCCTGGAAAAAGTATGATGACAATGCGGAATATCTCGATATCGATGTGGTAAACGGCGGAACGGGAACGTATATCACAAGCGGAAAGGCCATCGACGTGACATGGAGCAAGGATGATCCGTGGGGCGTCACAAAATACCGGGATGGGAATGGCGATGAGATTAAGTTGAATCCTGGAAAAACATGGGTTCTGATTGTACTGGATAATTATACAGACGAGACTGAAATCCGGTGATTGAAAACCGGATTTCAGATTTTTCGCGGATCTGCTGGACAGATACCGTGTTTTGCGGTAAGATAAAGAGAAAATTCCGGTAATTTAAAGGAGCGAAATACAGAAAATGGAAATTAATATACAGAGAATTAACGAACTTGCCCGCAAGGCGAAAGCAGAGGGCTGACGCCGGCGGAGAAAGAAGAGCAGCAGAAGCTGCGGAGAGAATATATTGCAGCCGTGAAAATGAACCTCCGTACCCAGCTCGACAATATTGATATGCAGGAGAAAGACGGAACAATCGTAAATCTGGGGGAGCGCTATGGAAGCAAAAGGAAACATTAGAAAAGAAGTTTTTGCCCGAAGAAGAGCAGCCACACAGGAAGAAATTCAGGAAAAGAGCCGTATGATTTATGAAAAAATCACGGCTCTGCCGGAGTTTCTGGATGCGGACTGCTTTTTTGCGTATATGGACTTCAAAAAAGAAGTCATGACACGGGATCTGATCGAGAAGGCCCTGCAAATGGGAAAGACGGTCGCTGTGCCGCGCGTGGAAGACGATGATATGGTTTATTATGAGATCAAAGATTTCTCCACGCTGAAATCCGGCTATTTTGGCATTATGGAGCCGGACGGCGGAAAGGTCTGCACGCGGGAAGAGGGCTTTCTGCTGGTACCCGGTGTGGCCTTTGATCCGGCGCGCCACAGAGTCGGATATGGAAAAGGATTTTATGACCGCTTTCTTGCCGCACATCCAGGGTTTACAACGGTTGCAGCGGCGTTTGAGTTTCAGCTGTTTGATGCGGTGCCGTTTGAAGAGACGGATGTTCTGCCGCAGATGCTGGTGACAGAGCAGAAGATTTACCGTTAGCAGCCAATCACGATAAGACAACACGAGGAGGAGACGAATATGATAAGTCTGGAAGAAATCGGAACAAGAGCCCGTGGGGCGGAACCTGTGCTTCGCATCATGGGGACAGAGACGAAAAACCGTGTGCTGAAAAAAGCAGCGGAAAATCTTGTGGCGGATGCCGATGCGATTATCGCGGCAAATGCGCTGGATATGGAGCATGGAAGAGAAAAAGGAATGTCCAAAGGTCTTCTGGATCGGCTGTTTCTGGATCAGAGTCGCATCGAGGCGATGGCGGAAGGTCTCTGTCAGGTATCCGAGCTGGACGATCCGATCGGGGAAGTTCTCGGTATGAAAAAACGGCCGAACGGTCTTCTGATCGGGCAGAAACGTGTTCCGCTTGGTGTTGTCGGAATCATCTATGAAGCACGTCCGAATGTAACAGCGGATGCGTTTGCACTCTGCTTTAAGACGGGAAATGTCGTGATTTTGAAGGGCGGAAGTGATGCGATCCACTCAAATATGGCGATTGTTGCCTCACTGCGGAAAACACTGAAGGAGGAGCAGGTGCCGGAGGATGCGCTGCTTCTGATCGAAGATACTTCACGTGAGACAACGGCACAGTTTATGAAGATGAACCGCTATGTCGATGTTCTGATTCCGCGCGGCGGTGCCGGACTGATCCGCGCTGTCGTGGAAAACAGCACGATTCCTGTCATTGAGACGGGAACCGGAAACTGTCATATCTACGTGGATGAAACAGCCGATCTTTCCATGGCAGTGGATATTATTCTGAATGCAAAGACACAGCGTGTCGGCGTCTGCAATGCGTGTGAATCCATCGTAGTGCATGAAAACGTGCGTGAAAAACTGCTGCCGGTTCTCGCAGAACGATTGAAAGAGAAACAGGTGGAGATGCGCGCAGACGAGAAGGCAAGAGAATACATGCCGGGAGCAGAAGCAGCGACAGAAGAGGACTGGGGAAAAGAGTATCTCGACTATATCGTATCCATTAAAACGGTTTCCTCTATCGACGAAGCGATCGCGCACATCAACCGCTACAACACAAAACACTCCGAGGCGATCATCACCAACGACTACACCCACGCCCAGAAATTCCTGGACGAAATCGACGCAGCGGTGGTCTACGTCAACGCCTCCACCCGCTTCACCGACGGCTTCGAATTCGGCTACGGCGCCGAAATCGGAATCAGCACCCAAAAACTCCACGCCAGAGGCCCGATGGGACTGCTGGCGCTGACCTCGATTAAATTTGTGGTATATGGGAATGGACAGGTACGGTCATAGAAAGGAGACAAAAACATAATGACAGCAATGAGAGAAGAAGCATTTGAATTATTGGAAAAAATGCCAGAAGATAAACTAGTGTTTATTATTCAGATTATGCAGGGTGTAAACAGTCTTTATAATAGCGGTGCTGTTGAATCGAAAAAAGATGCTTTTTTACGAATGGAGCAAATAAGAAAAAAAGGAAATGTTCAGGATGACGATGCTGAATTGGCATCTTATAGAGAGGAAAAATAAATGCGTGCATTGCCGCACACTCTGTTTCTAATATGTTTTTTATTTTAAGAAAGACATATGACGTAAAAGAAAGAAGAGAACTTCTCCTTAGCTTATTTGAAATTTTTGATGTAGAAGGAATTGATTCAGAAAAACTAATGAAAGGTCTGAAAAATGAAACATTTTCAGATTTTGAAGACTGTTTGCAGATGGAATGTGCCGAATCATTTTGCGCACAATATATTGTTACAAGAAATACAGCAGATTATGTGACTTCAAACATACCTGCGGTTACTCCGACGGAATATTTGGAATCGGAACGGTAGCAGCTGCTTTTACGATGGGAAAAGGTATTGTGCTGATGGGAAAACTGCTGGATAAAAAGTTTGCGTTTGTCTCCGTTTTATCACCGGAAAGACCGTAAAATGCAGGGCTGATATTTGATCGTAAAAAATTAGAAAAAATGTAAATACCTCTTGAAACCAAGGGGATTTTACTATATAATGAGCAGGACAAAAACAACTGCAGAGTAAGTTCATATGCGTAAAGTGCTCCCGGGATAGAGAGTAGCCAGGGAGACGAAAAGAGAAAATCTTGCGGTATATGAATTGCATCTCGCTGCAACAGAAGATAGAGACAAGAGATTATCTCCTATTGTAGTCAGATATCTGTAAAGGAGGTAATTTTTTTATGCAGAAAAATGCAAATGAAACAGCAAAAGAAACAAAAAACATGTTTCTGCAGTCAGCAAAAGAGCTGAAAGCAGTCACAACCCTCGCAGCCTGTGCCATGTTCGCAGCGCTGGCGATGATTCTGAACCAGGTAGCATCGATTGATATCGGACCTTATGTCCGCATCGGATTTTCCGGAATCCCGAACCGCCTTGTCGATTACCTGTTCGGACCAGTGACAGGATGTCTTTTCTCCGGCATTCTTGATGTCGTAAAATACTTCCTGAAACCGAGCGGCCCGTTCTTCTTCGGATTCACCTTTAATGCGATGCTGGCATCTTTTATGTATGGATGCTTCTACTATCGCAAAAAACTGACCATCAAACGTGTGCTTGCAGCCAAGTTCATCGTTATGCTGACTGTCAACGTACTGCTGAACACCCTGTGGATCAGCATGCTGTATGGAAAAGGAATCATGGTGCTTCTTCCGGCACGTGCCTTAAAGAACCTGATTATGTGGCCGATCGATTCCATCATTTTCTACAGCCTGACGAAGTTGATCGAGCAGACCGGCGTCTTCCGCATGTTCCATGCAAGAACCGCTGCACAGGCACAGAGATAAAGAAAAATTCAGACACCATCAAAACGATACATTTACCAATCTGCAGAAAAGGTACTGTCCGCCAGAACAAAAAGGAAGCGGATGGGTTTTGTCGGAAAAGAAAAGCGAAAAAGAACTGCGGCAGGAACTTCCCCAAAAGGAAGCCTGCCGCAGTTCTTTTTGTATGAAAATCCCATCAGGCGGACAGCGATTTTACCGATATCCGTGATCTGACCAGTCATGGTTTTTGATCCGCTCGTAATCCTCCTCTGTAATCGGAAGAATCGTTCCATGCTTGTAGCCGTATGGGAACGAGAAGGAAGCATCAGAACGAACAAATTTTCCGGAAGCAAGGCTGTCTGCAACAAACGGCACATATCCCTGGCCGGCACCCGGAGCGCCGTCGTTGACAGCTTCCCAGTGGAAACCATCGCGCTGATGCCGAAATAAACCTGTTCGCCGTCCGGTGTTGTTTTTTCCCGAAAATGAACAAATAAATATGCCTGTGCCATAAAATAAAACTCCTTTATGCATATGTTTGGATGAAAAATTCAGATGTTCTGTTTTTCAGGCCATACCTTATACGGTTCCATTATTTTGTAAGACGGATCACATTCCAGCTGTGTTTTCCAAGAACGGTGTGCATTTTTCCATTCTCCAGTTTGGTGGCATCGGAATGGGTCGGAGTAACGTGGTTCGGATCTGCTTCGGTGTTGACCGCTTTCATATCGTCGTTTGTCAGCACGATGTGCTCAGCCAGACGGCATCCTTCGAACTGACGCAGATCGCAGGAAACCTCCATATCCTCATCCAGGCTCTTGTTGACTGCAAAAATGGTCAGTGCATCGTTTTCCTCATCCCAGATGCAGACAGAATCGAGATACGGAGCTTCGCCGTACGTTTTGCTCTCGTAAATCGGTGTCAAAACCTGTGTATTTAAGACGGTTCCGCGGCCGTATACGCTTGCATGCATGTATGGATAGAAGATCGTCTGACGCCATGCACCGGTATCGGATGTCATGATCGGAGCGATAACGTTGACAAGCTGTGCAAGGCAGGCGATTTTGACACGGTCTGCGTGACGCAGGAGTGTGATCAGCATGCTTCCGACGAGAAGTGCATCCTCAAAGTTGTAAACATCCTCAAGCTGATGCGGTGCACGTACCCATTTTTCCAGTTTCTGATCCTGTTCATTGCTGTGATACCATACGTTCCACTCATCGAAGGAAAGGTTAATCTGCTTTTTGCCGTGTTTTTTCGCTTTGACTGCATCACAGATCGCAACTACACCGGAGATGAAATCATCCATGCCCTTGGAGCTTGCCAGAAAATCGACAGTATCATTTGCATAATTTCCGTAATACTGGTGTAAAGAAAGGTAATCCACCTCATCATAGCATTCGTCCAGAACCGTATATTCCCAGGAACCGAAGGTTGGCATCGTAAGATTGGAGCTTCCGCAGGCAACGGTTTCGATCGTCGGATCCATGAATTTCATTAGACGGGAAGTCTCTGCCGCAATACGTCCGTACTCAGAAGCGGTCTTATGTCCCATCTGCCACGGTCCGTCCATCTCGTTGCCGAGGCACCAGAGTTTGATGTTGTGTGGATCTTTGTAACCGTGGGATTTTCTCAGATCACTGTAGTAGGTGCCGCCCTTGAAGTTGCAGTACTCCAGCACATTTTTTGCGTCTTCCGGTCCGCGGGTTCCGAGATTGACGGCCATCATGATGTCACTGCCGGCTTTTTTCGACCAGTCAGCAAACTCATTCAGACCGAATTCGTTTGTCTCAATCACGCCCCAGGCAAGATCTGGTTTTGCAGGCCGTTTGTCTTTCGGGCCTACGCTGTCTTCCCAGTGATAGCCCGAGACAAAGTTTCCGCCCGGGTAACGGATGATCGGTACCTGAAGCTCTTTGACAAGATCCAGGGTATCTTTTCGGAAGCCCTGCTCGTCGGAGAGAGCACTTCCTTCCTGATAGATGCCTTCGTAAACGGCGCGTCCAGGTGCTCGATAAAGGAACCGAAGATTCGTTTGTCAACTTTTCCGGTGAGAAAATATTTGTCAATGATAATCTCTGCTTTTTTCATACTTAAAAATCCTCCTGTTAAAAGAAATGTTCGTTTTCAGACACGATCCAGAAAAACAAAGGATCACCGGCGTGTCTATGATTTTATTCCACCGTTTCGCTTTCGCTTTGGATAGTTTCAATTTTAGCAGGAAGATAGAAAAAAACCAGAGATTTTTGTCCGGCAAATTTGACTTTTTTTCCGGTTTTGCGGTAAAATAGGGAGAAGAAAAGAAAAGGGGAAACGAGAAGAATGGAATTTTCAGTTCATATTTGTGAATATAATAGATCCAACGCCGATTATGAGACGATATATCGGCCGGAGGGCAGCGGGGACTATCTGTTTCTGTTGTTTAAAACGCCGATGAAGGTGTATGACAGAACTGCGTTTTTCATTGCACAGGAAAATGCCTGCCTTTTTTACACGCCGGATCACGAGCAGCATTATCAGGCTGTTCAGAAGTTTCGCAACAGCTATGTCCATTTCTGGTGCGGTGAGAATCTGGGTGAAACGTATGGAATTCCGCAGAATGCTGTTTTTTATCCACAGAACACGGAAGCAATTGATGAGCTGATTCGCCTTTTGCAGAGGGAATACATTGTGAAAGATCCATACGCAGTGGAATATGAGGAAGCACTGGTTCGTCAGATGATGATTACGGCATCGCGCGGTATGCGGCTGTACCAGAAAGCGGCAGAGGAGCCGGCCGGACTGTATCAGGAATTCCAGGAGCTGCGCCTTAAGATGTTGAGCCATTATGAGAAAGACTGGACGACAGAAAAGCTTTGCCAGATGGCCAATATGGAAAAAAGCCAGTTTTATTCTTATTATAAACAGTTTTTCAGCAGCACCCCGCACAGCGATCTGATTGAAGTACGGCTCGACAAGGCGAAAAATCTTTTGACAAATCAGGCACTTTCCATCGGACAGACCGCGGAAATCTGCGGTTTTTCCAATCTGTCTCATTTCAGCCGCTATTTCAAACGCCACTGCGGATGTTCTCCGCGGGAATGGCAGCAGCAAGGCGGAAAAAGCATAAAATATAAAGTGAAGTTGCAGGAAGATGAGAAATGCTATAGCTTTTCCCAATAGCTTATGCTAAAATATTCAGAAGATGTTGGAGTCAAAAGGTACTTTGGCCATGATATCTTCAGAAAAAGTAAGAAAAAGGGAGAGCAGTATGAAAAAGAGAGAGTCATTTAACAGTCGGTGGGGATTTATCCTGGCCTGCATCGGTTCTGCAGTTGGAATGGGCAACATCTGGATGTTCCCTACCCGGGTTTCCTTGTACGGAGGAGGTTCTTTTCTGATTCCGTATTTCCTGTTCGTTGCACTGATCGGCTTTACCGGTGTGAGCGGGGAGATGAGTTTTGGCCGTGCCACAAGATCCGGTCCGGTTGATGCGTTCGGTTTTGCATGTGAAACGAAAGGAAAACGAAAAGCCGGAGAGGCGCTTGGTCTGATTCCGGTGCTGGGTTCCCTGGCAATGGCGATCGGTTATACGGTTGTCATGGGGTGGATTTTCAGGTACATGATCGGAACCTTTACCGGAAAGACACTGTCAGCTGTGAGCGTAGAGGATTTTGCCGGAGCGTTTGAATCCATGGCATCTGCGTTTGGAAACAATTTCTGGCAGATCGTAGCTCTTGTGGTTGCGATGGTCATTCTGGCATTTGGTGTTGGTAAGGGAATTGAGAAGGTCAATAAGGTGCTGATGCCTGTTTTCTTTCTCCTGTTTGTTGCACTTGGTATCTATGTTGCCTTTCAGCCCGGTGCAGCGGATGGATACCGTTATATTTTCCGTGTGGAACCAAAAGCACTTGCAGATCCGAAGACCTGGATTTTTGCACTTGGTCAGGCATTCTTTTCCCTGTCTGTAGCCGGAAACGGAACACTGATCTATGGTTCCTATTTGTCAGATGGAGAAAATATTCCGGCCGCCGCCGGAAGAGTAGCATTTTTTGATACGCTCGCTGCTATGCTTGCTGCGCTGGTTATTATCCCGGCGATGGCAACTACGGGAGCACAGTTAAATACAGGAGGACCTGGACTTCTGTTCATTTTCCTTCCGAATTTGATAAAGTCTATGCCGGGTGGCGCGCTGATCGCAATCGTTTTCTTTGTCGCTGTCTTTTTTGCCGGCCTTACCTCTCTGATTAACCTGTACGAAGCACCGATTGCAACGGTACAGGAAAAATTTCATCTCGGAAGAGTAGCAGCCTGCGGTGTGATCGGGGTTATCGGTGTGGTCGTATCTCTTCTGATCCAGGGCATTGTATCCCAGTGGATGGATGTTCTGTCGATCTACATCTGTCCGCTCGGCGCCGGCCTTGCCGGAGTCATGTTCTTCTGGATCTGCGGAAAGAAGTATGTGCAGTCCCAGGTAGACAAGGGAAGAAGCAGCAAATTCACGGATCTGTATTATCCGATCTGCAAATATATCTACGTGCCGATCTGTGTGCTGGTTCTGATTCTCGGAATCGTGCTGGGCGGAATCGGCTGAAACAATGTTGATAGAAAACGCGCCTGTCGTGCGGAAAAAAAGATCCGTCGGCAGGTGCGTTTTTTGATAAAATTTTTCAAATATATAAATCCGATTGAAATACTCGGAAAAAAGGTCTACAATCGGAGGCGAAAATCCATTATCTGGAATGTACCAGTGAGGGCGAGCTGACCGATGAGGAGCTCCAAAAGGGCATTAATGAGAGAACACGTCTTGTGGCTGTTGCGCAGGTATCGAATGTGCTCGGCTGCGTGAATCCGCTCCAGAAAATCACGGAGATGGCGCACCGCGTGGGAGCCGTTGTCGTTGTGGACGGCGCCCAGAGCGTTCCGCATATGCCGGTCGACGTACAGGCGCTGGATGCAGATTTTCTCGCCTTTTCCGGCCATAAGCTGATGGGCCCGATGGGAATCGGCTGTCTGTATGGAAAACGGGAACTGCTGGAAAAAATGCCGCCGTTTTTAACCGGAGGCGAGATGATCGATTCCGTTCACCGCGACGGAGCCGTTTTTGCACCGGTTCCGCAGAAATTTGAGGCGGGAACGGTAAATGCAGCCGGTGCGGTGGGGCTGGCCGCAGCGATCCGGTATCTGCAGGAAAAAGGATTTGATTATATCCAGAAAAAAGAGCTGGAACTGACGCAACGTGCTATGGAAGGACTCGGCGCGCTGCCGTACGTTCATATCCTCGGTTCCAAAGATCCGGCCAACCATACGGGCATCGTTTCGTTTACGATTGACGGCGTGCATCCGCACGATGTGAGCGAAATTCTTTCTTCTGACGGCATCGATGTGCGGGCAGGCCACCACTGTGCACAGCCGCTTCTGGAATATCTTGGCGTCCGAAGTTCGACAAGAGCCAGCATGATGTTTTATAATACACCGGAAGAGATTGATGCACTGATCGAAAGTGTATCCACAATCAGAAGGAGAATGGGCTATGGAGAGTAGAGGATTTTATAACGAAATTTTGACGGAGCACAATCTGCGTCCGGAATTCAAGCATGATCTGCCGGATGCGGACATCGTACTCGAGGGCGTCAACCCAAGCTGCGGCGATGATATCTGGCTGAAATTAAAAGTCGACGGCGATGTGATCACGGACGGTGCGTTCGTGGGCGACGGCTGTGCGATTTCGCAGGCATCGGCGGACATTATGCTCGGCATGATCATCGGAAAGACGAAGGACGAGGCACTGCGCCTGGGAAATCTGTTTCTGCGCATGATCAAAGGAGAAGCATCCGACGAGGAGATTGACGAACTCGAGGAGGCTGGTGCACTGAAGGACATCTCCCACATGCCGGCAAGAGTGAAATGTGCAGTGCTTGGATGGCATACGCTGGAAGAGGCATTTAAACAGGAAAAATAAGAACAGAAAAACTTTTTGCATTTCTGAGAAAAAGTATCACTTTACCCACTTGCAATTTTTAAAAAATTAGTTATAATGAATTATAGTTAGTAAAGGCTAACCAAAGTGAATCAATCATTGTTATCTCCCGTCTGCGGATCCTGGACACTTCGCAGGCGGGAAACTCCAGAAACAAACGAGAAAGGAGCACACGAAAAGTGAAGAGCCTGAAAATTGAGGAAGTAAAAGGAAGAGAAATTCTGGATTCCAGAGGAAACCCAACCGTAGAAGCTGAGGTTGTTCTTGCAGGAGGCGTTGTAGGACGCGGCATGGCACCAAGCGGCGCATCTACCGGTGAGTTTGAGGCACTGGAATTACGAGATGGAGATAAAGCAAGATACCTTGGAAAAGGTGTGCAGAAAGCAGTAGAAAACATCAACACCGTCATCAACGATACCTTAAAAGGTATGGATGCATCCGATACCTACGCTGTAGATAAAGCTATGATCGATGCGGACGGAACAAAGGATAAATCCCGCCTGGGTGCAAATGCCATTCTGGCTGTATCCATTGCCTGCGCAAGAGCAGCAGCAAACGCACTTGAGATTCCGCTGTACCGCTTCTTCGGCGGCGTTTCCGGAAATCGTCTGCCGGTTCCGATGATGAACATCATCAACGGCGGATGCCACGCACTTTCTTCCGGCCTGGATGTACAGGAGTTCATGATCATGCCGGTTGGAGCATCTTCTTTCAAAGAGTGCTTAAGATGGTGCGCTGAGGTCTTCCATGCACTGGCTGCCATCTTAAAAGAGCGCGGACTGGCAACATCGGTTGGAGATGAAGGCGGTTTTGCACCGGCTCTGAAATCCGATGAAGAAGCCATCGAGACCATTCTTGAGGCAGTGAAAAAAGCAGGCTACGAGCCAGGCAGAGACTTCAAGATCGCGATGGATGCTGCTTCCTCCGAGTGGAAGACAGGAACCAAGGGTGAATACAAACTGCCGAAAGCCGGCACTGTATTTACTTCCAAAGAGCTGATCGCTCACTGGAAAGCACTGGTAGAGAAATATCCGATCATCTCCATCGAGGATGCTCTGGATGAAGAAGACTGGGAAGGCTGGAAAGAGCTGACCGCAGAGCTTGGCGGAAAAGTACAGCTTGTCGGTGACGACCTGTTTGTAACCAATACTGAGCGTCTGGCAAAAGGTATCTCCCTTGGCTGCGGAAATTCCATCCTGATCAAACTGAACCAGATCGGTTCTGTATCTGAGACCCTTGAGGCAATCAAAATGGCTCACAAAGCAGGCTACACCGCAATTTCCTCCCACCGTTCCGGTGAGACCGAGGATACCACCATCGCAGACCTGGCTGTTGCCCTGAACACCTGCCAGATCAAGACCGGTGCACCGAGCCGTACCGAGCGTGTTGCAAAATACAACCAGCTTCTCCGAATCGAAGAAGAACTTGGAACGGCCGCTGTATACCCTGGTGCAAGAGCATTTAATGTGACACAGGACTAAGCAGTAAATAACATAATACCATAAAAAAAGACAAGATCCTTCCTCTTAAAACCAACCATAAATAAGTGTCCCCGGGGCCGTTGAAAAACGTGTTTCCCGGGGATTCTTGCATGCGGGGGAGGGGTATATGAAAAAACACTTGACTTGAAGCGGACTTGAAGTGTTATCCTATCTAGGAAAATGTAAAAATAAGGGGGATATATCGAAATGAGCGAAAGATTATGGAATATTCTTCTGGATTCTTTCTGGAAAATCTTTCTGCCGGGCCTTAAGGTGACGATTCCGCTTACTGTAATCTCGTTTTCCATTGCACTTGTAATTGCGACGGCAATGGCTATGGTACAGTTTGCAAACATCAAAGGCCTTCGTCAGATTGCACGTTTCTATATCTGGATTTTCCGCGACCCCGCTTCTGGTCCAGCTTTTCGTTGTGTTTTACGGACTTCCGCGCGCCGGTATTCTGATCGATCCGTTTCCGGCGGCAGTTCTCGTCTTTTCCCTGAATGAGGGCGCCTACAGTGCCGAGACGATGCGTGCGGCCCTGGAAGCCGTTCCGGCAGGCCAGCTCGAAGCCGGCTACTGTGTCGGCATGTCGTATCTGCAGATCATGCGGAGAATTATCCTTCCGCAGGCGATGCGCACCGCTTTCCCGCCGCTTTCCAACTCTCTGATCGCCATGGTAAAGGATACTTCCCTTGCCGCAAATATCACCGTAACGGAGATGTTTATGGTAACGCAGCGGATTGTAGCGCGCACCCATGAGCCGCTGGCACTGTATATTGAAGTAGGACTGATCTACCTGCTGTTCTCCACTGTGCTCACGAAGCTGCAGGGAATCGGAGAGAAGAAACTGAGTACATATCAGAAAAAAGGGGAATAAGCCATGCTGGAAATTAAAGGATTAAAGAAAGCGTTCGGCAGCCTGGAAGTATTAAAAGGTGTAGATTTAAAAGTAAAACAGGGCGATGTTGTTGCAATCCTCGGTCCGAGTGGTTCGGGAAAAACGACGATGCTGCGCTGTGTCAACTTTCTGGAGCATGCGGACGGCGGCAGCCTGATCTTTGACGGGAAAGAATATCCGTTTCACAACATCAGCAAAAAAGATATCGCGGCGATCCGTCAGAAAACCGCATTTGTATTTCAGAACTATAACCTGTTCCTGAACAAAACAGCCCTTCATAACGTAACCGAGGGCCTGATTATCGGCAGAAAAATGCCAAAAGCCAGGGCGGAGGAAAAAGCGCGGGCAGCACTTGAAAAAGTAGGCATGCTGGACCGGGCGGACTACTATCCGCATCAGCTTTCCGGCGGACAGCAGCAGAGGGTGGCAATCGCCCGTGCACTGGCAACCGATCCGGAAATTATCTATTTTGATGAGCCGACCTCAGCACTCGACCCGGAGCTGACCGGCGAGGTGCTTGGTGTTATGCGCCAGCTTGCCAAAGAGGGAATGACGATGCTCGTTGTCACGCATGAGATGGGCTTTGCAAGAAACGTTTCGAACAAAGTTGTCTTTATGGAAAACGGCGTTGTCGTTGAGGAAGGTCCGTCGAAGGAATTTTTCGCAAATCCGCGGGAAGAGCGGACGAGAACATTTTTGCAGAATATTGAACAGCATTACGAGTAAGGTATCCTGCAAAGCGGCAAATCCTGCCCGGAGCACGGAATCCGGACAGTTTGCAATAAAGAAAACAGAAGAAGCAAAGGCAGCTTCTTCCAGAACAAAACAAAAAAGGAGTGGCGAATATTATGAAAAAGAAAATGGCAGCAGTATTTCTGGCAGGTATCCTGACATCATCCTTTTTACTGACCGGATGCGGAAACAGCACGGCAGATAACAGCAGTGCTTCTTCCTCTTCATCAGCATCTTCCGCAAGTGCGTCTGGGGATCTTTTAGAGCAGATCCAGAGCAAGGGTGAGATCGTTGTGGCAATGGAAGGAACCTGGGCACCGTGGACGTATCACGATGAGGACGACAACCTGGTCGGCTATGACGTAGAAGTGGCACAGCAGATCGCAGAGAAACTCGGCGTGAAAGCAACCTTTGTAGAGGGTGAGTGGGACGGCCTTCTTGCAGGAATCGATTCCGGCCGGTACGATATCATGATAAACGGCGTAGATATCACAGAGGAGCGCGCTGAGAAATACAGCTTTTCCGATCCATACGCATACAACCGCACCGCTGTTATCGTAAACTCTGCTAACGATGAAATCCAGTCCATGGAGGATCTCGACGGAAAGAGCACTGCGAACACCATTTCCAGTACGTATGCAGAAGTTGCCGAGAAATATGGCGCAGCCGTTACCGGTGTTGACGATCTGGAGCAGACTTTCGAGCTTCTCTTAAGCGGCCGTATCGATGCAACTCTGAACGCAGAGGTAACGTATTACGATTATATGAAAGCACACCCGGATGCAGAGATCAAAATTGCATGTCTCGATCCGGAATCCACAAAAGTCGGTATTCCGATGAAAAAAGGCGATGAGACCAAGACGCTGCTTGAGGCAGTCAACAAAGCACTTGGCGAGCTCGCAGAAGACGGAACACTGACAGAGCTTTCGGAAAAATATTTTGGAACGGATATCTCCAAAGAAGCAGCAGAATAAGATACAAAATAAAGAAGGTTACAGATCATGATTGCAAATTACCATACCCATACATGGCGATGCCGCCATGCGGACGGAACGGAGCGGGAGTATGTGGAGCGCGCGATTGAGGGCGGCCTTAAAATTCTCGGTTTTTCCGACCATTCGCCTTATCCGTTCCCGGACGGCTACGATTCCGGCATGCGGATGCGGCTCGATCAGGTGGAAGGCTATGTAGACACCGTGCTGGCATTGAAAAAAGAGTATGACAAGGATATTGAAATCCATCTCGGACTCGAAACAGAGTATTTCCCGAGATTCTGGGATCAGCTGATTGATTTTTTGTCGGACTATCCGTTTGAGTACTTTGTGCTTGGCCAGCACAGCCTGGGAAATGAGATCGAAAAGATTCTCTACAGCGGCCATGGAACAACAGACGGAAGCTACCTGAAACAGTATGTGGACCAGTGCCTGGCAGGCATTGATACCGGAAAATACCTGTATCTGGCACACCCGGATCTCTTTTTATTCAACGGCGACGAAGCAGTGTTCGACCGGGAATACCGGAGACTCTGCCGTGAGGTGAAAAAGAGAAACATTCCGCTGGAGATCAATTTCCTTGGTCTGATGGAAGAAAGATGGTATCCGAACGAGAAGTTCTGGAAGATCGCCGGCGAAGAAGGAAACACCGCCGTTTTCGGCTGTGATGCCCATACGCCGAAAGCCGTCTGGAATCCGGAGACGGAACAGAAGGCACTGCAGTTGGCAGCAAAATACGGTCTGAAAGTACAGGAAACCGTTCCGATGCCGAAGACATTTTAACAGAAGCAGAAAAAGCTGTTCTTTTCTGGTGAGAGTTTTGAAAACTCCGCGGAAAAGAACAGCTTTTTTGATATGAGATTTTTTATGCTTTTTTTGTGTGCATCAGCCGTACCGCCTCTTCCCGCTGTTTCAGAATCTTCTGAATCGAAGTCCAGTAAACGATCATTGAGACAACCGGCCCGATCAGGTCGGAAATAGGTTCCACGTAGAAGATGTTTTCCAGTGCAAAGAACCGCGGCAGAAGAAACAGAGCGGTAAAGTAGACGAATTTCCGGAAGAAGGAGAGTGCAAACGAATAGCGCACGCGGCCCATTGCAGTAAAGCCGTCTACAATCTCGTACTGAATGCCGAGCGGAATGACTGAGAGTGTCGAAATATGGATCGCGCGGACCACCATCGAGACGATCTGCGGATCGGAAGTAAAAAGCTGCGCAAACAGCGTTCCGGCGGCATTGGAGACGAGGAACATCAAGGTCGTAAATCCGGCACAGAGTGCGATGATGGTTTTCTGTGCCTCAAGAATACGTCTGGAATTTCCAGCTCCATAATTGTATGCGAGGATTGACTGCGTTCCGCCGCTGATTCCGCCGAGCGGCATCGTAATAATCAGCATAAAGCTCTGAACGATCGTTGCACAGGTGATGAAGCTGTCTCCATGTCCGGCGGGTGCATACCGCTGCAGGACGGCGTTCATCGCAATGATCATCACATTGTCGATGGCAATGATTAGAAACGGAGTAAAACCGACTGTCAGAATGCGTTTCATGATCGCAAATGAATACCCGCCGAAGGTGATGCGGATCGGAATCGTCTTTCCGAACAGAATATGCAGCACATACAGACAGCTTGCGATCTGGGAGAGCACGGTTGCAATTGCCGCGCCGCGCACGCCGAGATGCAGAACGAAGATAAACACAGGGTCCAGCAGCAGATTCAGGATGGCGCCTAGCAGAACAGATTTCATTCCCTCACTGGCAAAGCCCTGGCAGATCACAAACTGGTTCAGGCCGGTCGATAAAAGCGCAAACACAGAGCCGGAAACGTAGATCACAAAATAGGCTCTGGCGTAAGGATACGTAACGGTGCTGGCTCCGAATGCCATCAGCATCGGGCGGGTAAAAAAAAGCGCAGCGGCTGTCAGAACGAGGGACAGGGAAACAAGCATCAGAAACGCATTAGCCAGGATGCGGGATGCCTCTTTTTCATTTTTCTCTCCGAGCCGGATGCCGAGCAGCGGTGCGCCGCCGACCCCGATGAGGGAGGAGAACGCGCCGATCATGGTGAGAATGGGACCGCAGACGCCGACACCCGCGAGCGCCAGATCACCGACAGAGGCAATGTGGCCGATGTACATACGGTCTACAATGCTGTACAGAACACTCACGAACTGTGCCAGCATGCTCGGAAAAGCAATACGGGGAACCAGCTTTCCGATCGGGTCGGTTCCGAGATGGTTTACAGTTTTCATAGAAAAATACCTTGTCGTTTTTTAGGTTTGGGAACAGACAGCAAAAAACATGCCCGAAACAAAATCCGGAAGACTTTGTTTCGGACATGCCGCTTTTGGTCTGTTCTGATAGATCAGCTGACAGAAAAATTATTCAGCAAGAGTGGTCAGATCTACTTTGAAATCGTCAGATCCCTGTCCGTCTACGGTGTAGTAAGCGGCTCTCTGCTCTGCGTTCAGGTAGATTTTGATCTCGCCTTTTAATCCGTTTGCTTTTACTTCTTTTTTGATGACTGCTTCGAGGTCTTTCATAGATACTTTTGTCTCGAAGATCTCAAGAACGGTATCAGATACTTTTGTCATTTTACGTGGGGTTTTGGTTGCTTCTGCCATGGTTTCCGTGGTCTCCTTTTTTATTGTTTTTTTTATGGTTTCTTTTTTGGTTGCTTTTTTCGGCTCTTTTGCAGCTTCTGCTTTTCCTTCGGCTGCTTCTGTATGTAAGGTTTTTTCAGTCGTTGGTTTTACTTCTTTTGCCGGTGCCGCTGTCTTTACAACGGTTTCCGCTGTTTTTGCAGCTTCTGCAGCCTGCTGTTTCGCTTTGGCCATTTTTTTCATGGTTCTTTTATTCATTTTATTCACTCCTCTATGCGATATCTCTAATAAATTACCATGTTTTTTGCCTTCTGTCAAATTTAAATTCGAGAAAACAGCGGCTTTAGGATTGTACACGGCGGAGCACAGAAAAGATTTTTTCAGAATCCCAGATCTGCGGAACAGGGTAGGTGGGATTTGCTTCTTTTAAAGCACGGCGTGCTATTTCTGTGTAATCATTCGGCGAAAGGTGCGGCAGAGTGGATGGAATGTCAAACGAATCGCGCATAGCCTCGATAGCTGCAATCATCCGCTCAGCCTTTTCAGAAACGGTATCTCCGCCGAGAGAAAGCGCATCGGCGAGAACGGCAAGTTTAGGCGCAATGCAGGAACCGTATTCGCGCAGAACAGCAGGCAGCAGAACCGCGTTGGCTCTTCCGTGCGGAATGTGGTACAGTGCACCGACGGCGTGGGCAATGGCATGGACGTAGCCGACAAAGTTGTTGGTAAAAGCGAAACCGGCCAGATACGATGCATGAAGCATTTCCTGCCGTGCGGCAAGACGGGAGCCGTCACGCCAGGCTTCGGGCAGGGCATGGAAATTTTCGCAGACTGCCTCGATGGATGCATTCTGCACGCTGCGGGAGGCGAAGAGGTTCAGAAAAGCTTCCATGGCATGGGTCAGGGCATCCATACCGGTATCTGCTGTCATAGAGGACGGGAGGCTGATCGTAAGACGCGGATCGAGAACTGCCGTATCCGGGATCAGACAGAGGTCATTGACGGCGTATTTGTATGGTTTCCCGTCGATACAGTCTGTGATGACAGCTGCCGCCGTTGCCTCCGAACCGGTTCCGGCTGTCGTCGGCACGGCAAACAGCGGCGGAAGTTTCCGACGGACTTTCAGGAGGCCCCGCATCGCAGGAACCGTCTTTTTCGGACAGCAGACGCGGGCACCGATCAGCTTTGCTGTATCGAGAACGGATCCGCCGCCGATGGCGAGGATAGCCTGAGCCTGAATCTGCTGATAAAGACGGAAACCCTGTTCCACGCTCTCAATCTGCGGATCCGGGGCGATTTCGGAGAAAATGGTGACGGAAATGTTTTCTTTTTTACAGCCATCCAGCAGAGACGTCAGTGTTCCGCGGCGGACAAAGCCGGGGGTAGTCACCAGGAGAATCCGGGAGATCCGGCGTTTCCGGAATAACGCGGGGAGCAGCAGAACGGCATCCGGTGCTGCAAGGAGTGTCTGTTTCTTATGCTCTGTCAGATGAAGAACGCGGCTCAACACCCACTGCCGGGTGCGGAACCAGAAAATGGAATGCATCAATCAAGTACCTCCATAAAAAATCGTGAGAATCGTATATCTCTTATTGTAACAGTGCACGGCAGGTTTTTCAATTCGTATAGGAATTTTGAATCTTCCGTGAAAAGAATTGACAGTGTAAAAAATGCGTGTTATAGTACAAATAGAACAGATAAAGAGAGCCAGGAATTGTTCACCTGGGAAATCAGGAAAAGGCTTGACTGGAGGTGCCTGATGATGGAAACAAAGAGAGATTATTATGAAGTATTAGGCGTCAGCCGGAATGCAGACGAGAAAGAAATCAAGCGTGCATACCGGAAACTGGCGAAAAAATATCATCCCGATACGAATGCGGGAAACCCGGATGCGGAAAAGAAATTTAAGGAAGTGACAGAAGCGTATTCTGTCTTAAGCGATCCGGAAAAGAAGAAAATGTACGATCAGTTCGGATTCGCGGCGTTCGACCAGGGAGCCGGCGCGTACAGCCAGCAGGGCGGTGGAAATCCGTACGGCAGTGCGTATGGAAACCCGTTCGGCGGAAGCGGAAACAACGGCGGCTATCACGAATTTCACTTTGAAGGAAACGCGGACGATATGTTCGGCGATTTCTTTGATCAGATGTTTCATGGCAAAAGCCGTGGATTCGGAAGCGAGCGGTATACGCGTTCGGGAAGCAGCAGACATCCGTTTGAGGATGCATTTTCCGGCCGCGGTACGGCAGAGGATCTCGATCTGCACGCTGAGGTTTCGATCCGCCTGGAGGAAGCGGCATCGGGCTGTGAAAAACAGATTACCCTGCGGAACCCGGATGGAACGACCAATACGCTGCTGGTTAAAATCCCGGCCGGTATCGAGAACGGAAAGAGCATCCGTCTGCGCGGCAAAGGCCATACAGGATCAAACGGCCGCCGCGGCGATCTGCTTTTGAAGGTCAATGTAGAAGAAAAGAAAGGTTTTGAACGGCGCGGAATGGACATCTACACGACGATTCAGATTCCATACACAACGGCAGTCTTTGGCGGCGAAGCGCGTGTCGCGACACTGTACGGAGATGTGGTCTGCAAAATCAAGGAAGGAACACAGTCCGGCAGTAAGCTCCGTCTGCGCGGCAAGGGCATGGTATCGATGAAAGATGCGAACGTGCACGGTGATCATTATGCGACGATTGAGATTGCTGTACCGCGCAGTCTGAACCGCACAGCACGCCAGAAACTGATGGAATATAAGGAAGCGTGCTGAAAATGTGAAGAAACTGTGAAATCGGAAAATCCGGGTTGACAAATTGTGTTCGTGGTATTATATTACAACTAGAACAAAGAAAAGGAATCAACAAGAAACCAATTCTTCCTTGCATGTTCCCAAACATCCTGTTCCAAGAAACTTATTCATAGCCACAAGGCAAAGCAAACTTAACACCCTTCACAAGATAAGAAGCCTGCTAAGAATCAGATTTTTGGAGGAAAAGGTAAATGAATACTTTAAAAGCTGAAAAGAGAAGTTTGGATGTAAAAGCAAAAAGACTCAGAAGAGAAGGATACGTTGTCGGCAATGTATTCGGCAGAGAGATGAAAGAATCCATTCCAGTTAAGATGGTAAAAAGAGATGTCGAGAAACTGCTGAAGACAGACCACAAAGGCAGCCAGATTATGCTGGATGTCGACGGAACCGCATACGATGTCCTGATCAAAAATGTTGATTATAACCCGGTAGCCGGACAGATCGATTCGATCGAGTTCCAGGCACTGGTCAGCAACGAGAAAGTTCATTCCGTTGCAGAGATTGTCCTTGTAAACCATGAAAAGATCGCAGAAGGCGTTCTGCAGGAGGATCTGAACGAGGTTGCCTACATGGCATACCCGGCATCCCTGGTCGATCAGGTAATGGTCGATGTCGGAGAGATGAAGATCGGTGATGTCATCCGCGTCAAAGATCTGTCCCTGGCCGCTGACCCGGATATCACCATAAAGACCAATCCGGAATCCATTGTCGTAAGTCTGATGGCTTCCCACAACGTAGAAGCACCGGCAGAAGATACCGAAGCAGCAGAAGAGAAATAAACAGAATAAGCACATACAAAGAAATCCGAAGGCGTCAAAAACCTTCGGATTTTTTGCGTAAAAAATATGGTTTGAATCGATCAGACATAACTCATGAAGCCTTTTCCGATAATTTCGCTGCTCTTTGTGATCGCAATAAACGCGGTCGGCTCGGTATCATGAATAAACCGCTGAAGATAGACGGCCTGCTTGACATCCACAACCGTGAGAATGACTGTCCGCTGCTGGTCGGAGTAAGCGCCGACGGCGTCGTAAAGGGTTGCGCTGTGATTGAGATCCTTTGTGATGAAATCGCAGATCGGCTGCGGATTGTTGGAGATAATCGTAAAAAATTTATTCAGCTTCATCCGCTCAATCGTTTTGTCAATCAGCAGTGTTTTCGCCATCAGACCGAGAACCGAACAAAGTCCGGTTAAGGTATCGAAAATCAGGAAAGCAAGGATGACAACGATGAGGTCGGTCACCAGCAGGGCAGTGGAAATATTCATTGTAGAATATTTTTTAATAATCATGGCGATGATGTCTGTGCCGCCGCCGGAGGCATTCTCAAAAAACAGCAGTGCTGCCGCCAGTGCCGGAAGAATAATGGCAAAGCAGAGCTCCAGCATGATCTCATCGGTAAGCGGATGTGCCATCGGAAACAGCTTTTCAAAAATGTTCAGAAGAACCGAGGAAAGCACGGTCACGTAGGCTGTCTTGACGCCGAAGTTCCGCCCCAGCACAGCAAAACCAACCAGCAGAAGCAGCAGGTTGATAAAAAGGTTGATCTGTGAGGCAGTGAACGGAAGAAACCGGCAGATGACAACGGCCATACCGGATACACCGCCGAAAGAAAAATTATTAGGGAATTTAAAAACATAAATTCCAATGTCCATGATCAGAACAGCTGCGGTAATGACAGCATATTCTTTTAACGTTTGTAATGCAGGCTGCGATGCCTGTTCTTTTGTGTCCATTTTTTTGCTCCTTTATTTGAATTTGAGGCGACCTTTATTTTATTATAGAAGAAACTTTTTTGAATAACAGCTAATAATGTATCCCCCTCTTCAAACATAGCATGGCATAGGGTAGTTTGTCCAGTTACATTTTCCTTATTTCCATTTTTCCGTTTTCCGATGGTTGTATCCAATTTATTTCTGTGGTATGATGAAGGGCAGGATCTTTTTTCGGAAAGAAAAAAATCTGCAGTTTCTGTTTCAAAATGTTTCGAAAAAAGAAGAAAAAACAGAAACAAAAATGGAGGAAGAAACATGAAAAATACAAAGGTTTATGTTGATTTTATAACAGAGAAACTGAAAAAACTGCTCTCCATCGACAGCCCGACCGGCTACACGAAAGATGCCATTGCATGGCTGAAAGCAGAGTACGAAGCGATGGGCTATGCGCCGGTGATCACCACAAAGGGCGGCCTTCTGGTGCAGCTTGCCAAAGGCTGTGAAGGAAACGGCGGTGTCCTTGTGGAGACACATACCGATACGCTCGGCGGCATGGTAGCGGAAGTGAAAGGAAACGGCCGTCTTCGTCTCACCGCGCTCGGCGGTATGAATCCGAACAATGCGGAGACGGAAAACTGCGTTGTCATCACAAGAGACGGAAAACGGTACGAGGGCTGCTTCCAGATGAACAACCCGTCGATCCATGTCAACGGTTCCTACGACCAGCAGGACCGCACCTACGACAATATGGAGGTCGTTCTGGATGAGATGGTCTTCTCCAAAGAGGAGACAAAAGCGCTCGGCATCGAGACCGGTGATATCGTCTGCTTTGAGACGAGAACCCGCATCACCGAGAAGGGATACATCAAGAGCCGTTTTCTCGATGATAAACTGAGCGTTGCAATCCTGCTCGGCTATGCGAAGTATTTAAAAGAAGAAAATATCACACCGTCCCGTCCGGTTTATCAGCACATCACCGTGTACGAAGAAGTCGGCCACGGCGGATCTGCTTCCGTGCCGGAGGGTGTGACGGATATCCTTTCTGTTGATATGGGCTGTGTCGGCGACGGACTGGAGTGTAAAGAGCATCAGGTATCCATCTGCGTCAAAGACAGCGGCGGCCCTTACAGCTACGATTTTACCGGCGAGCTGATTGCGGCAGCAAAAGCAAACGGAATCGACTATGCGGCGGATGTTTACCCGCACTACGGCTCTGACGTGGAGGCAACGCTCCGCGGCGGCGCAGACGCACGCCATGCCCTGATCGGCGCCGGTGTGTACGCATCCCATGGATATGAGAGAAGCCATGTGGACGGCGTGAAGAATACGCTGGAACTGCTTGCGGCGTATCTGGACAAATAAAAATAAGAACAAGTGAGAGAATTGCATGAGAAAATTAGCATTGCCAGAAGAAGTGCTGCTCCAGCTTGAGCAGCCTGCGCGATACATTGGAAATGAATTCAACAGTGTCGTAAAAGACAAAGAGAAAGTAGCCTTACGCGGCGCTTTCCTGTTCCCGGATGTGTATGAGATCGGTATGTCGCACCTTGGCATCCAGATTCTGTACGATATGTTTAACAAACGTGAGGACATGTGGTGTGAGCGTGTCTATTCCCCATGGCCGGATCTGGACCGCGTGATGCGGGAACAGAACATTCCGCTGTTCGGCCTGGAATCCCAGGAGCCGGTGAAAAACGAGGATTTCCTGTTTATCACCCTGCAGTATGAGATGTGTTATACGAACGTTCTGCAGGCGCTCGACCTTGCCGGAATCCCGCTGCATGCGGTGGAGCGTACCGACGAGGACCCGATCGTCATCGGCGGCGGCCCGTGTACGTACAATCCGGAGCCAATCGCCCCATTCTTCGATCTGTTTTACATCGGAGAGGGCGAGGTTGTGTACGACAAGCTTTTTGACACGTATCTGGAAAATAAAAAGAACGGCGGAACCCGTCAGGATTTCCTGAAAAAGGCATGCCGAATCCCTGGTATTTACGTACCGCAGTTTTATGAAGTAACGTACCACGAGGACGGAACCGTTGCAGCCTTTACGCCGTCCATTCCGGAAGCACCGGAAAAGATCAAAAAACAGCTCGTCATGGATATGACCGAGGCAACGTATCCGGAGAAACCGGTCGTGCCGTTTATCAAGGCAACACAGGACCGTGTCGTTCTGGAGATCCAGCGCGGCTGTATCCGCGGCTGCCGTTTCTGCCAGGCGGGTATGGTGTACCGTCCGACAAGAGAGCGCGATGTGGAGAAGTTAAAAGAACTTGCGACCCATATGCTGCGCAATACCGGCCACGATGAGATCTCGTTGAGTTCTTTGAGCTCGAGTGATTACAGCCATCTTCCGGAGCTTGTCAACTATCTGATCGACAGCTGCCCGGAAAAAGGTGTCAATATTTCCCTTCCGTCTCTTCGAATCGACGCATTTTCCCTCGATGTCATGAGCAAGGTACAGGATATCAAAAAGAGCAGCCTGACCTTCGCACCGGAGGCGGGAAGCCAGCGGATGCGGAATGTTATTAATAAAGGTCTGACCGAGGAAGTCATTCTCGACGGAGCCGGAAAAGCGTTTGAGGGCGGCTGGAATAAAGTAAAACTGTATTTCATGCTGGGCCTTCCGACCGAGACCGAGGATGATATCAAAGGAATTGCGCATCTGGCGGAAAAGATCGCAGAGCGTTACTATGAGATTCCGAAAGACCAGAGAAACGGAAAATGCCAGATTACGGCAAGCTCCTCGTTCTTTATCCCGAAGCCGTTCACCCCGTTCCAGTGGGCACCGATGAACACGGAGAGGGAGTTTCTTGACAAAGCGGCGATTGTAAAGGCAGAGGTCCGCGCACAGCTGAATCAGAAGAGCATCCGTTACATTTATCATGAGGCAGATATTTCCCTTCTGGAGGGATTCCTTGCACGCGGTGACCGGAAATGTGCCGAAGTTATTGAAAAAGCGTACAGAAAAGGTGCTATTTTCGATGCCTGGTCCGAGTATTTCCGGAAAGATGCCTGGGAAGAAGCGTTTGCAGAGACCGGCATTGACGTTTCGTTCTATGCCTGCCGTGAGCGCAGCACCGATGAGATCCTTCCGTGGGATTTCCTTGATATCGGCGTGACGAAAAAATTCCTGATCCGCGAATGGGAGCGGGCACAGAAAGAAACCGTTACCCCGAACTGTAAGATGCAGTGTTCCGGCTGCGGAGCAAAATCATTCGGAGGAGGTGTCTGCTATGAAAATCAGAATTAAGTTTGCCAAAACAGGTGTGATGAAATTTGTGGGTCATCTGGATGTGATGCGTTACTTCCAGAAAGCAATCCGCCGTGCAGAACTTCCGATCGCTTATTCCGAGGGCTTCAGCCCGCACATGCTGCTGTCGTTTGCTTCTCCGCTCGGTGTCGGCATCAGCAGCACCGGTGAATATTTCGATATGGTGCTCGCGGAAGATATGAAAACCGACGAGATTGTAAAACGTCTGAATGCGACGATGGTTGAGGGAATGGAAGTGCTTTCCGCCCGCCATGTGCCGGATGGAAAAGCAAGCAAGGCAATGTCTCTCGTAGCAGGAGCCGATTATCTCGTGCAGTTCCGCGAGGGAAAAATGCCGGAGATTGATCTGGAAACGAAAGTACCGGTGTTTTTTGCACTTCCGCAGATTGAGATCATGCGAAAGACAAAACGAAGCGAAAAGCTGACCGATATCCGCCCATGGATTTACGATATGAAAGCAAAGAAAAGCGGTGTCTGGATGCAGCTCTCCACCGGAAGTGTTTCGAACCTGAAACCGGAGCTCGTGATGGAAGCGTTCTGCAAATGGTGCGGGGTTGAACTGCCGCCGTTTGCATACACGATTCTGCGCGAGGAAGTTTACGCAGACATCGGAACGGAAGAAGAGCGAAAGCTGGTTCCGCTGGAAGCATTAGGAGAAGAAGTTGAGTAAACGAGTTGTCATTGCCCATCTGCCGTGGGAGGGAAAAGATTACCTGGTACACACGCTGGTGGAAGGAGAAAGACCGGTCGAACTGACGGCCCTCTGCAGGGAGAAGGAAACGCTGCTTGGCAATATCTATGTCGGCCGGGTGGAAAAACTGGCGCCCGGGATCCGCGGGGCATTTGTCTCGTTTGCGGAGCAGCAGAGCTGTTTTCTTGATCTGTCCCGTGTAAAAGAAGGGTATCTTCTGAAAAAAGCACCGGGAACGGAACTGCATGTCGGAGATGAAATTGTCGTGCAGATCCAGCGGGAAGCGCAGAAAACGAAGCTTCCGTCGGCGACAGCAGAACTTTCTCTTTCGGGAAGTGCCCTGGCGCTCTATTATGGAAAGCCGGAAATCTCATGCTCGGGACGCCTTCTGCCGGAGCAGAAAAAACGGTTAAAAGAACTGGGAAGCCGGATGTTTCCAGAGCTTTCCGGCGGAAGCCTTCCGTTTGGCGTGATCTTCCGCACCGCATCCGCTGATGCTTCGGAAGAAGAGATCCGGCAGGAATATCTCGAGCTGTCCGAAAAACTCGCGCGGATTGTCCAGTATGGAACGATGCGGAGCCTGTACTCCTGCCTGTATCGGGCGTCAGATGCCGTGCCGGAGCTCGTCAAACGGTATGCACCGTCAGTTTCAGAACTTGTGACAGATGACAGAGAAACGTATGAGATCTGCAGAGAATATCTGGAGCGCCATGATTTTCACGACTGCCGCCTGACCTGGTATGAGGATCAGCTTACCACACTGACAAAGAAAGAAAATCTCGAAAATCACGTAAAACAGGCACTCGACAAACGTGTGGATCTGCCTTCCGGCGGATTCCTCGTGATCGAACCGACCGAAGCGCTGACCGCGATCGATGTGAACAGCGGAAAGCAGCTCGGCGGACGGAAAAATACGTTTCTGTACAGCGTAAACCAGGAGGCAGCCCGCGAAATCGCCCGCCAGATCCGCCTGCGCGGGATTTCCGGTCTGATCCTGGTTGACTTTATCAACATGCCGGAAAAAGAGCAGGAGGAGCGCCTTCTCGGCTTCCTGCAGGGTCTTGTGCGGGAAGATCCCGTTCCGACCAAAGTTGTGGATATGACGGCGCTTCATCTCGTGGAACTGACGAGAAAGAAAATCCGCCGGCCGCTGGCAGAACAGATGAAATGACAGTGACCTTACAAAGGAGGAATGAATATGGAACCACAAAAGAAACCGATTCACCTCAATGAAAATGATACCCCATATCTTTACGAACCCTTTCGAAACCAGATGCCGGCAAAACGACCGCATCCGGCGGAAAAAGAAAAGATACTGAAACCATGGCAGGGTCTGCTGGTGTTTGCCTTTCTGATGGTTCTTTTTAATCTCGCCGGAATCCCGCTGGTTCTTGCAGGCGGGATGTATGGAAATGCGCTGGACGAGATCATGGTATTCCTGATCGGATCCATTCTCGTCGTACGGGCACTTCATATTCCGTTAAAAGAAGTGTTCCCATTAAAAAAGCCGGATGGAGCCGGAATCCTCGGAACCATTCTGATGTGGTATGTGACGTACCGTGGTGTGCTTGCTCTTTTCCTTCTGATGGAATGGATTTTCCCGCAGGAATACGCAAGCCTCTCGGAATCCATGGACAGCAGTATGGCGGGCCTTTCCTATTTCGGCGAGCTGCTTGTCGTTGCGCTGACACCGGCCATCTGTGAAGAAGCACTGCACCGCGGTCTTCTGCAGTACAGCCTGCGCGGAATCAAAAAGAAATGGGTGATGCTGCTTCTGATGGGCGTTTATTTTGGCGCTTTCCACATGAGCATCGTCCGTTTTCTTCCGATGATGATGATGGGAATCGTTCTCTCGTATGTGCGGATGAAGACCGACAACATGTTTTACAGCTCGCTGTTTCATTTCGTCCATAACGCATCGACGATTGTGGCGAGCATTGCGGCAAGCTTCCTCTATATGTTCTCGCAGGGGAACGCAGCAGCAGGCAGCGGATACGCAACGGAAACGTACATCGGCATGTATCTGATCGAAGCGGCGCTGATGCCGATCGGTCTTTATATGGGAAGCCGTCTTCTGATGTACCAGCAGACAAAAAGCGAAGGATTTTTCCCGAAGGAGAGAAGAAAAAAGACCATTGCAAAAATCGTAATTCCGACCATTCTGCTGATCCTTGGCGGACTGTTTTTCTTTGGTATTGGTATGATGTAAAAAGAATCAAAAGCAGTTTGGGCAATTTTGCAGAAATGTCCAAGCCGGGTAGAAAACAGGTACGATTTATGATAGAATAACAGCAAATCAAGCGTTACACGATATTACAGAAAGGAAAAGCTGTTTCTCTAACAAGAGACAGCAGGAATAAGAACTATGGCAAGAACAGCTATTGCTACCGACAGCAACAGCGGTATTACACAGAGTCAGGCGAAAGAGCTGGGCGTTTTTGTCCTTCCGATGCCTTTCTTCATGCGCGGAAAAATCCAGTTTGAGGATATCGACCTGACACAGGAACAGTTTTACGAGATTCTGGCAGAGGATGCGGCTGTTTCCACATCTCAGCCGTCTCCGGGAGATCTGATGGATTTCTGGAACAAAATTCTCGAAGAGTACGATGACATTGTTTACATTCCGATGTCAAGCGGCCTTTCCACCTCCTGTGATACAGCGACCGTGCTGTCCGAGGACTACGAAGGAAAAGTGCAGGTTGTCAACAACCAGAGAATCTCCGTTACGCAGCAGCAGTCTGTTCTGGATGCAAAGAAAATGGCAAACCGCGGCGTGGCAGCAAAAGACATTAAAGCAATTCTGGAAGAGGATGCGCTGGATGCAAGTATCTATATTATGGTAGATACGTTAAAATACCTGAAAAAAGGCGGCCGCGTTACGCCGGCAGCAGCCATGATCGGAACCGTTTTAAATATCAAACCGGTGCTGACGATCCAGGGAGAGAAGCTTGACGCGTTTGAAAAAGCGCGCGGTGTGAAACAGGCAAAGAAAGCCATGATCAAGGCTATGAAAAAAGATATGGACAAACGCTTCGCAAAAGAGCGTGCAGCCGGCATCATGGGACTTCACATTGCCTATACCGCAAACGACAAAGAAGTAATCGATGGATGGATTGTCGAAGTAAAAGAAGCCTTCCCGGATTTTGAAGTCGATGCGCATCCGCTGTCCTTAAGCGTTGCCTGCCACATCGGACCTGGCGCACTGGCAATTGCATGTGAAAAAAAATCTGCAATTTCCTGAAAAATACTATTGACAAACAGCAGACGTGATGATATATTGTAGAAGTATGCCGCACAGAGAGGTAAAAGAGTCGAAAGACCACCAAATCTGGCGAGTAATTGATAGGGAGGTGCCATATGTACGCAATTATTGCAACAGGTGGTAAACAGTACAAGGTAGCTGAAGGCGATGTTATCCGAGTAGAGAAACTTGGCGTTGAAGCTGGAGAAACCGTAACTTTTGATCAGGTACTTGCAGTAAGCAATGACGGACTGAAAGTTGGCGAGGACGTTAAAAATGCATCCGTAACCGCATCTGTAGTTGGAAACGGTAAAGGCAAAAAAGTTATCGTTTACAAGTATAAGAGAAAAACTGGTTATCATAAGAAAAACGGTCACAGACAGCAGTACACTGAAGTGAAGATTGAAAAAATCAACGCTTAAGTCTTATGATTTGTATAACCGTAACAGAGTCTGACGGCGAGTACATCTCCGTGGAGTCAAACGGTCATGCAGGCTATGCAGAGGAAGGGCAGGATATTATCTGTGCCGCTGTCTCCGCACTGATTGTAAACACCGTAAATTCCGTGGAAACATTGACAGAGGATCTGATTATAAGTGAAGCTGGAGATGGATACGTGTATTTTTCATTCCCGAATGGGTATTCTGAAAGTACCGCACTTCTTGTAAAATCACTTTTGCTGGGCCTCGAAAGTATCCGCCGCGATTATGGAGCACAATACTTAGAGATCGCATTCAAGGAGGTGTAATACCATGTTAAATATGAACCTTCAGATTTTCGCTCATAAAAAAGGAGTTGGTTCTACCAAGAACGGTAGAGATTCCGAGTCCAAGAGATTAGGAGCAAAAAGAGCTGACGGACAGGTTGTAAAGGCTGGAAACATTCTTTACAGACAGCGTGGAACCAAGATTCATCCAGGCGTGAACGTAGGAATCGGAAAAGACGATACCTTATTCGCTATGGTTGACGGACGCGTAGCTTTCGAAAGAAAAGGACGTGACAAAAAACAGGTTTCCGTATATCCGGTAGCAACAGAAGAGTAAGACAAAGGTGCGGCTTCAAATCTTAAGAGGTTTGAAGCCGTTTTTGTTAATAATAATTAAAGGTCCAACAGACCGATTTGGATTTAGATAAAACAAGACAGGAGAATACCATGTTTGCAGACAGAGCAAAAATTCTGATCCGCTCCGGTAAGGGCGGAGACGGACATGTCAGTTTCCGCAGAGAGCTTTTTGTACCGAACGGCGGGCCGGACGGCGGCGATGGCGGCAAAGGCGGAGACGTTATTTTTGAAGTTGACGAAGGACTGAATACACTGGTTGATTACCGCCACAGAAGAAAGTTTTCTGCTACCGACGGCGAGCCGGGAGGAAAACGCAGATGCCATGGCGGAAACGGCGCAGATATTGTCCTGAAAGTACCGGAAGGAACCGTCATTATGGACGCTGCGAGCGGAAAAGTCATCGCAGATATGTCTGGTGAAAACCGCCGTCAGGTTGTATTAAAAGGCGGAAAAGGCGGAAACGGAAATATGCATTACGCAACCGCTACCATGCAGGTTCCGAAATACGCCCAGCCAGGCCAGCCGGCACAGGAGCTGGAAGTAAGAATGGAACTGAAAGTCATCGCGGACGTCGGACTCGTCGGCTTCCCGAACGTTGGAAAATCGACCCTGCTTTCCCGCGTGACAAATGCAGAACCGAAAATTGCAAATTATCACTTTACCACGCTTTCCCCGAACCTCGGTGTCGTAGACCTTGAGGGCTGCAGCGGATTTGTTATCGCAGATATCCCGGGACTGATCGAGGGTGCATCGGAAGGAGTCGGCCTCGGCCATGAATTCCTGCGCCACATCGAGAGAACCCGCGTGATGATCCATGTAGTAGACGTTGCATCGACCGAGGGAAGAGATCCGGTGGATGATATCAACAAGATCAACAAAGAGCTCGAAGCCTATAACCCGGAGATCGCAAAACGCCCGCAGATCATCGCGGCCAATAAGACCGATGCGATCTATGTAGAAGAGGGCGAAGAGGATCCGGTGGAACGTCTGAAAAAAGAGTTCGAGCCGAAAGGCATCCCGGTTTATCCGATTTCTGCCGTCAGCGGAAAAGGCTTAAAAGAGCTTTTATATGCCGTACAGAAAAAACTCGATGAGCTTCCGAAAGAGCGTATGGTCTTCGAGCAGGAATTCTTCCCGGAGGATATGCTTCTTGCCGAGAACCTGCCGTACACCGTCGAGCAGGACCCGGAGGACGAGCACCGTTTCATCATCGAGGGACCGAAGATCGAGAAGATGCTCGGCTACACTAATCTGGATTCCGAGAAAGGTTTTGCTTTCTTCCAGCGGTTCTTAAAAGATACCGGTATCTTAGACGAACTCGAGCAGGCCGGCATCCAGGAAGGCGATACCGTCAAGATGTATGGATTTGAATTTGATTATTATAAATAGAACGAATAAATAACGAAGGAGGAGACGTATGACCAGCAAGCAGAGAGCATACCTGAAAGGCCTTGCCATGACCATGGAACCGATCCTGCAGGTAGGAAAAAGCAGCATCACGCCGGAGCATACCGCTGCTGTAGCAGAGGCACTTGAGGCGAGAGAACTGATTAAAATCAATGTACTGCAGAACTGCCTCGATGATCCAAGAGAGATCGCAGAAGTTCTGGCAGAACGCACCAATTCCCAGGTCGTACAGGTGATCGGCAAAAAGATCGTGCTGTACAAAGAGGGCAAAAAAGAGAAAAAGAAAATTCAGCTTCCGAAATAATCCGCAGGAAAGAACCGCCGGGACCGGAGCATACCGCTGCAGTTCCGGCGCTTTTTGAGGAAAACGTATGGAAAAGACAAACAGAAAAATTGGCATTATGGGAGGCACATTCGATCCCATTCATATCGGTCATCTGATCCTTGGCGAGGCGGCGTACGAGCAGTTCGGGCTTGATGAAGTCTGGTTTCTTCCGGCCGGAAATCCGCCACATAAGCGGAACCGGGCGGGACAGGCAAAGGATGCACAGCGTGTCGAGATGGTGCGCCGTGCCATCGCATCCAATCCGCATTTTGTGCTCTGCACCAAAGAGATGAAAGATGAGGCTATACCTACAGTTATCGGACGCTTGAGGCGATGCGGAAGGAACATCCGGGCACGGAGTTTTACTTTATCATTGGAGCGGATTCCTGTTCTATTTTGATGAGTGGAAAAATCCAGAGCGGATCTGCGCCGCGGCAAAGATCCTTGTGGCGACCAGGGATCGGGCAAAAGAGAAAGAGCTTCTGGCCTGTATGGAACGAAATGCAAAAAAACTTCACGGTACCTTTCTGAAACTCGACACACCGAATCTGGATGTTTCTTCCCACGAACTGCGGGAATGGATCCGGGAAGGAAAATCCGTGAAATACTATCTGCCGGATTCTGTGATTTCCTACATTCAGGAGCAGAAAATCTATCAGGATTAGAGGAAGAGCAGGATGGAACAGTACGATTTATGGAAACTGGACAAAAAACTCCAGAAGGAAGTCGATGAAGACCGCTATCATCACACGCTCGGTGTGATGTTTACCGCAGCATCCATGGCGATGGTATGGGGCGAGGATCTCGAAAAAGCCCGTGTCGCGGGACTGCTTCACGACTGTGCAAAATGCATTCCGAATAAGAAAAAAATCACCATGTGTGAGAAAAATAAGATTGAAATCACTGAGTTTGAGCGGAACAATCCGTTTTTGATCCATGCCAAGCTCGGTGCATTTCTGGCGAAGGACAAGTATAAGGTGGAAGATCCGGAGATCTTAAGTGCCATCACCTGGCATACGACAGGAAAAGAAGATATGACATTGCTGGAGAAGATCATCTATATCGCAGATTATATCGAGCCGGCACGAAACAAGGCACCACACCTTACCCGCCTTCGGAAGCTGGCATTCACCGATATCGACGAATGCATGTATGAAATTTTAAAAGATAGTATGGCGTATCTGTCGGAAAACCCGAAGACGATGGACCCGATGACGGAGCAGGCGTATCAGTTCTATGAGGCACTGCACCGGGAACGGACGGCAAAGGAGGAAGCATAAATGAGCGAAGCAAAACAGACTGCAAAACTTGCACTGGAAGCACTGGAAGATAAAAAAGCAATGGATGTCCGCATTCTGGACATTACCCATGTTTCGACTCTGGCAGATTATTTCATGATCGCCAGCGGAAGCAACCGCAACCAGGTACAGGCGATGGCAGACAACGTGGAGGAGGTACTCGGAAAAGCCGGCGTACATCCAAAACAGATCGAAGGCTATCAGACCGCAAACTGGATTCTGATGGACTACGGCGATGTTGTCATCCACATCTTTGATGAGGAGAACCGCCTGTTCTACGATCTGGAGAGAATCTGGAGAGACGGTAAAGTCGTAGAAAAAGAAGAGATTATGTAAGTTGGGTGGAAAAAGGCGCAGAAAATCCGGAACCGTGCAGAGAAAGGCGGACGGGTTCTCTGCGCCTTTCTGGTGTTTGGAACGCATATGATAAAGAAAAAGGGGAATATCACACGATGAAAAAAATAGAAAGCGGATCGCTTGCTGTGATGCTCGATGAAGAGACGCTGGGACTTAGGATCGAAAAAGACGGCGTTGTCTGGAATACGGATCCGAAAAAGACACCGGAACTGATTTTTGCAGAGGGAACATACCGTTTCTTGGATGCAGAGGAGATTTCCCATGAGGTCTATTCCTTCGGCGTCGGATGCGGCATCCGGAGCCGTTATGCGGGATTTGCGGGAACACAGTATGCCTTCGAGACGATTATCTGGATCGAAGCTGTGGATGAAACATTTTGGATGGAGTGGATTCCGCTCTGCGATGAGGGACTGCATCCGGTAAAGGTGCTGTGGCCGACGGCAATGGAGTTTACAAACGGGCGCGATGACTGGTATACACTCCTTACCGAGGGACAGGGACTTCTGATTCCGAATACCTGGAAGACGGAACTTGGAAAGCTTTCGTTTGACGGCAGATTTGAGACCTCCGGCGGCTATATGCCGTGGTTTGGCCAGGTGAAGGAAAGATGCGGCTATACAGCGATCTGTACAACACCGTGGAACGCCGGTTATCAGGCAGAGCATCCGGCAGGCGGCCCGTATACCAGCGTGGGGGCATGGCTGGAGCCAAGCCTTGGAACAATGAATTACCGCCGCGTATTCCGTTATACGTTTTTAAATGACTGCGATTATAACGACCTCTGCAAAACATACCGTCAGTATGTACGGGAACAGGGCCATCTGCGCACTTTGAAAGAAAAGGCAGTACAGAATCCGTCCATTCACGATCTTGTGGGAACGTGTTTTGTTCATACGGGAATCAAGACGGTTGTGCAGCCGGAGTCCGGCTTTTTCGATCCGCAGAATCCGGAGAAAAATAACCGCGTAGTGCCGTTTTCCGTGCGCGAACAGCAGATCCGCGAAATTCATGATCTCGGCGTAGAGAAAGTCTATCTTCATCTGGACGGCTGGGCAGAACCGGGGTATGACAACCAGCATCCGGACTACACACCGGCATGCCAAGCGGCCGGCGGATGGGAAGACATGAAATCGCTTGTCGATACGATGCATGATTTCGGCTACAAATTCGGTATTCACGACCAGTACCGCGATTATTACCATGCAGCGCCGAGCTACGATGAAAATTATGCCTGCCGCCTTCCGGATAGAACGATACCGGGACACAGTTACTGGGCGGGCGGACCGCAGAGCTATCTCTGTGCAACGCAGGCACCGTTCTATGTGAAACGGAATTTTGCCGAGCTGAAGAAAAACGGAATCCGGCTTGACGGTGCATACCTCGATGTGTTTACGTGCAACGAGGGCGACGAGTGCGCAAATCCGGAGCATGTGATGACGAGAAGAGACTGCTATACGTACCGCGGAAACTGCTTCTCCTGGCTGCTATCACAGGGGATTCTCTCAAGCTCCGAGGAGGTCAGCGACTGGGCCGTTCCGTATCTGGTATTCTGCCATTATGCGCCGTACGACTTTATGCTGCGCCCGGCAGAGACACCGAAAAAAGGAATCCCGGTGCCGCTCTTTAATCTTGTGTATCATGACTGTGTGATCGAGCCGTGGATGATGGACCGTGTTTCAAAAGACGAGGACTATATGCTGTATGCGCTTCTTGCAGGCGGTGCACCGTATCTTGTACGGGACGGCGCATATCCGAATACAGATGGTGCATTTGACGGGGAGAAAATCAGTCTGGAAGAGATGACAGAAAGATGCCGCGTTGTAACGGAGCTGCATGAAAAAACGGCACTCTTGGAACTGGTACGCCACGAGTGTATGACGGTGGACGGAAGCGTACAGAAGAGTGAATTTTCCGATGGAACATATGTTATTTGTGACTTTGCAGAGCAGATATATGAAATCGGATACGGGGCATAAAAGAAAAGCGCCACATGTAGATTTTGTTCTTATAAAAATACAAGATTTTGTGGTTTTCCTTGTATTTTTTCAAGTGCATATCTTGCGCGGAAAGCAGAGATTTGTTATATTATGCATGCGGAGGTGTTCATGCCCGGTGCAAAGAAGATGCCGGAGCGTGACGAAACAAAATAACACCAGAAAGGAACAAAGCAAATGAGAGAATTTGAACAGTGGGATGGCTTTACCGGAAGACTCTGGAAAGAAGGCATCGACGTACGTGACTTTATTCAGAACAACTATACTCCATATGACGGAGATGAGAAATTCCTGGAGGGACCAACAGAGGCTACAGACCGTCTGTGGGGCAAATTACAGGAACTCCAGAAAGAAGAGCGTGCAAAAGGCGGCGTTCTGGATATGGAGACAGACGTTGTAAGCGGAATCACAGCTTACGGCGCAGCATATATCGATGACAGCATGAAAGATCTGGAGCAGGTAGTTGGTCTGCAGACAGACAAACCGCTGAAACGTGCATTTATGCCGTATGGTGGAATTAAAATGGCTGAGCAGTCCTGCGAGACTTACGGCTACAAACCAAGTGAGAAGCTTCATGAAATTTTCACTAAATATCACAAAACACATAACCAGGGTGTATTCGACATCTACACACCAGAGATGATGAAAGCCCGTCATAATAAAATCCTGACCGGTCTGCCGGATACCTATGGCCGTGGCCGTATCGTAGGCGACTACCGTCGTGTTGCTCTGTACGGTATTGATTACCTGATCGAGCGCAAAAAAGCAGACTTCGCTGCAACAAATCGTCAGGGAATGCGTCGTGGTGACTTCCAGTTAAGAGAAGAGATCGCTGACCAGGTCAGAGCACTGCAGGATATGAAAGTTATGGCACAGTCCTATGGCTATGACATTTCCGAGCCGGCTAAGAACGCAAGAGAAGCTGTTCAGTGGCTGTACTTCGGATACCTTGCAGCTATCAAAACTCAGAACGGTGCTGCAATGAGCGTTGGCCGTGTATCTACTTTCCTTGACATCTACATCGAAAGAGATATCGAAAAAGGAATCCTGACCGAGAAAGAGGCTCAGGAGCTGATCGACCATCTGGTAATGAAATTCCGTATGGTTAAATTCGCAAGAATTCCGTCTTACAATCAGCTGTTCTCCGGTGACCCGGTATGGGCTACTCTGGAAGTTGCCGGTATGGGAATCGACGGACGTTCTATCGTTACAAAGAACGATTTCCGTTTCCTGCATACACTGGAAAACATGGGACCGTCCCCAGAGCCGAACCTTACTGTTCTGTACTCTGAGAATCTTCCGGAAGCTTTCAAGAAATATGCAGCTCATATTTCTGTACAGACAAGCTCCATCCAGTATGAGAACGATGATGTAATGCGTCCGGTATGGGGCGATGATTACTCCATCTGCTGCTGTGTATCTGCTACCGAGACCGGTAAGGAGATCCAGTTCTTCGGCGCTCGTGCAAACCTTGCAAAATGCCTTCTGTACGCGATCAACGGCGGTAAAGACGAGAAGACAAAACAGCAGGTTGCTCCGGAATATCAGCCGATCACTGCTGAGTATCTGGACTATGATGAGGTTATGAAGAAATACGACGTTATGATGGACTGGCTGGCTCATCTGTACGTTGGAACTCTGAACATGATCCACTACATGCATGACAAATACTACTATGAGGCAGCAGAGATGGCTCTGATCGACACCGATGTAAGACGTACCTTTGCAACCGGTATCGCAGGATTCTCTCACGTAGTAGACTCCTTAAGCGCAATCAAATACGCTAAAGTTAAAGTTATCCGTGACGAAGAAGGAATGGCTGTTGACTTCGAGACAACCGGCGACTTCCCAAGATACGGCAACGACGATGACAGAGCAGACGAGATCGCTGTATGGCTGCTTCGTACCTTCATGGACAAACTGAAATACTGCCATACCTATCGTGATTCTGAGCCGACTACCTCTATCCTTACCATTACTTCCAACGTTGTATATGGTAAAGCAACTGGTTCTCTGCCGGACGGAAGAAAAGCCGGTGAGCCTCTGTCTCCGGGAGCTAACCCGTCTTACGGCGCAGAGAAGAGCGGACTTCTTGCTTCCCTGAACTCTGTAGCAAAACTGCCGTATGAGGACGCTTTGGACGGAATCTCCAACACCCAGACCATCAACCCGGGCGCACTTGGCCACAACGACGAAGAGCGTACCGAGAACCTGGTACACGTTCTGGACGGATACTTCGAGCAGGGTGCACATCACCTGAACGTAAACGTATTCGGAACCGAAAAACTGATCGACGCAATGGAGCACCCGGAGAAACCGGAGTATGCAAACTTCACAATCCGTGTATCCGGCTATGCAGTTAAATTCATCGACCTGACAAAAGAGCAGCAGATGGACGTAATTGCACGTACCTGCCATGATCATATGTAATTTCTGAAAATGTTATTTCTAAAAGCCCCCGCGGCCGCAGCAATGCGGCTGTGGGGGCTTTTTGTATATCGGTGCTTGAATTCCAGTAAAATCCACTTGATTTAGAGTACATAAAATGAGAAAATTTATCAGATGCAGAACGCTAATTGAAAAACTTTTATCAAGTAATTCATAGCGTAAGTTACGAGTTAATGTTATAATACCAAAGTTAGAATTTCCTAACATAAGAAAAAATGGAGTTTTATTTATGAAAAAGAAAATTGTTGCAGCATTTTGTCTTGCCATGGTGATGACGGTCGGCGGATGTTCCGGTGCGGGGACAGCAGCGCAGCCGGAGAGCAGTGAAAGTCAGACACAGCCGGCGTCTGTTTCGGAGTCTTCGAGCAGTTCTGACGCTTCGGAAGAGAATTCCACGCAGAAATCCGCATCATCCACAGCTTCTTCCGATGCCGCAGATGCATCGAGCAGCCGAGATATTTTTGCGATGGATACGTACATGACGGTCACTGCCTATGGTCCGAATGCAGAAACGGCGGTGGATCAGGCGCAGCAGGAGATTGAGCGGCTGGATGCACTTCTGTCGACCGGAGAGAAGACGAGTGAAGTAGCGCAGATCAATGCAAACGGCGGCGGAACCTTATCGGAGGATACCACCTATCTGCTGGAACGCTCGCTGGATCTGTATGACAGCACAAACGGCGTTTTCGACATCGCAATTTATCCGATCATGGACGCCTGGGGTTTTACAACCGGAAATTATACGATTCCTTCGGATGAGACGATCGAAAGCCTCCTTCCGCTGACCGATGCCAATGATATCCTATACGACAAGGACAGCGCATCCATCAGCTTTGCCAAGGACGGCATGAAAATTGACTTCGGCGGAATCGCAAAGGGCTATACCTCCGGCAGAATCGCCGATATTTACCGGGAATGCGGTGTGACGAGCGGGCTCATCAACCTCGGCGGAAACGTCAGGTTGTCGGCACGAAAACGGACGGCAGTAAATGGCGCGTTGCCGTGCAGAGTCCGGAAGCGGAGGATGATTATCTCGGCATTCTCTCGACGGCCGACCGGGCGGTTATTACTTCTGGCGGCTATGAGCGGTATTTCGAACAGGACGGCATGAAATATCATCACATCATCGACCCATCGACCGGTCATCCGGCAAATAACGGTCTGGTGTCGGTGACGATCGTAAGTGCTGACGGAACACTGGCGGATGGCCTTTCTACTTCTCTTTTCATCATGGGAAAGGACAAGGCAGCTGAATACTGGCGTGCACACAGCGATGAATTTGACACCATTCTGGAGGATGAGGACGGAGTTCTGTATGTAACCGAAGGAATTGCCGATGATTTCGCATCCGATCACGAGACAAACATTATCAGGAAAGACGGTGATACATAACCATGGGAAAATGGAAAAAACTGACAGCATTTGCACCGGCTCTCGCGGCAGTTATCGTAGCAGCCTGCGCCGGTATTTCGCTGAATGGCTACACTGCACCGGTTTACGCCGTAGAGCAGCCGGAGGCACTGGTGACACCGGAGCCGGAACAGGATACCGATGCAGCGGAAAAGAAAGATGATACAAAAAAGAAGGACGATACCAAAAAGACAACCGATACCGAAGCAGAACTTGTCGCAGCCGTCGGTTCCGGCAGCTTTGAGCTGGCGGACGGAACGTACGAAGGAAGCGGAACAGGTTTTGGCGGTACGATTACAGTCTCTGTCGTATTGAAAGACAAAACGATTCAGTCGATTTCGATTGTAAGCGCTCCCGGCGAGGACGCAGCTTTCCTGAACCGTGCAAAGGGAGTTATCGACCGTATCATCGCATCCCAGAGTGTGGATGTGGACACGGTTTCCGGTGCAACTTTCAGTTCAAAAGGTATCCTTGCAGCCGTGAAAAATGCACTGACCGGTCAGGAGGACACTTCAGAACCGGCATCCGCATCAGGAGCGGCAGGCGGCGGAACAGTTACGGTATCTAAAATTGAAGAGCCGGCTGCCTACCGGGATGGAACGTATTACGGAACTGGAACGGGATTTGGCGGCACAATGAAAGTCTGTGTTGTTGTCAGCGGCGGAAAAATTGCTTCGATTGATATTGTGGAAAACAGCGATACGCCAAGCTACCTTTCCAGCGCTTCCTCTCTGATTTCGACGATTATCTCAACACAGAGTACGAATGTGGATACGGTCTCCGGCGCGACATACAGCTCCCGCGGTATTATTGAAGCTGTGCGGAGTGCCTTAAGTCAGGCGGCAGTGAACGGGTCTTCCAGTACAAACGGAGGAAGCCAGAGCAATACAAACAACGGAAACAACAGCCAGAATAATAATCAGAACAATAACAACTCGTCTGCATCCAAGGGAAGTTTTCCTTATCAGGACGGAATTTATTACGGAACGGCCGCCGGTTTCCAGGGAGACATCAAAGTGGCGGTGGCCCTGCAGGATCAGACGATCAAAGCGGTACTGATTCTGGAAAACGAAGATGACGAGACATTCTTCAACCGTGCCAAAGTCGTAGCGGACCGCATCGTAGACGGACAGAAAACCGATGTGGATCTCGTATCCGGCGCAACGTACAGCTCCCGCGGCATCCAGAACGCAGTAAAACAAGCGCTGGAAAATGCGAAGAAAGCAACAAACGGCGAGACCGTTCCGGATAACGGAACGAGCAGCGGCGGAACCACAACGATTCCGGAAGGAAAATTCCCATACGAGGAAGGCATTTACTACGGAACCGGCGAGGGCTATCTGGGAGACATTACAACGGCAGTTGTCATTCAGGATGAGACGATCAAGGCAATTCTCGTGACCGAGAGTGAAGATGACGAAGCATTCTTAAAACGCGCAAAACAGACAGCAAAGGACGTTGTGAAAAACCAGACACTGGAAGTCGACACCGTTTCCGGCGCAACCTACAGCTCCAGGGGAATTCTTGCGGCAATCGAGGAAGCTTTAAAAGAGGCAGAACGCGTAACTGAGGAAAAGAAAAATCCAACCCCGACGCCAACGGTAACTCCGACACCGACGGAAACACCAACCCCGACCGAAACCCCGGAGCCAACTGAGGCGCCAACACCAACCCCGACGGAAACTCCGGAACAAAAGATCTATCAGGACGGCGAATACACAGCGATTGCCGTCTGCGAGCCGGATGAAGATGAAGATTTTACCGCTTATCAGCTTTCCGTGACGGTAACAATTGAAAACGATAAAATCGTAGCGTTAAGCAACATCACCGGTGACGGAGACAGTCAGAATGCCTCCTACATCCGCCGCGCATCCGAAGGAACCTCCAAAATCAAAGGCGTTTCCGCTCAGATTCTGGAAACCGGAACGCTTGAAAACATCGACACCGTTTCCCGTGCAACCTGCTCCTCAAAAGCCATTCTTGAGGCATGCCGGAATGCGCTGGATGCTGCGAAAGTAACGCAATAAAGGGGAAAACAGATGAGACAATTGATTGTTCGTTTTTTGAATGTCGCTGTCATTGCTGCTGTTCTGATCGGCTACAATACCGTACTCGATAAAAGAGACAAAGAGGATCAGATCGCGCGGCTCTCGGCAAAGCTTGAGACGACCCAGCTTCAGAAGGAAAATCTGCAGGCCGCAGCAGCTGCATCCAACACGGCGGATACGGCCGCAAGTGAAGCAGCAGAAGCAGAAGGGCAGTACGTGGACGGTACGTATGACGGTGAAGCTGACGGCTTCGGCGGCACCATTGCAGTTGAAGTAACCGTAGAGGGCGGCCAGATTACCGATCTTGCCATCACATCCGCCGACGGCGAGGACAGTGCGTATCTGTCAAACGCGGAGGCGATCATTCCAAAGATTATTGAGGCACAGTCCGCCGATGTTGATACGATCAGCGGAGCAACATTCAGCTCCACCGGTATCAGAAATGCGGCGCAGGAAGCAATAGAAAAGGCGGAGAAATAACATGAAAAATTTAGATCTATCCACATTACCGGCAAAGAAGAGAAAACAGATCGTTTCCTGCCTGCGTGCCGGAATCCAGCTTTTATATTTCCTGTTTCTTCCGTCAGTATTTACCGCTGCATTTAACGGAGTGAAATACATTTTTACACAGCTTGGACAGGGTGAAAAAATTGAGATGACCGCGTTTGTGTCGGCTCTGCTCCTTGTCTGTGCATTTACGATTGTTTTCGGCAGATTTTTCTGCGGTTTTGCATGCGCTTTTGGAAGTCTGGGGGATGCAATGCACGCAATTTATGGTATAATCTGTAAGAAACGTAAAAAGAAGCCCAGATGCATCAAACCGGAGCTGGCAAAAAAACTGGTACTGATCAAATACGGCATTCTGCTTCTGATTGCCCTTTGCTGCTTTGCAGGAGTTTATCAGAAAGCAAGAGGAACAAGCCCGTGGGATGTCTTTTCCATGCTGCATGCGGGAAATTTCCGACTTTCCTCTTATATTCCAGGCATTGTTCTTCTGGTGCTGATCCTGGTCGGCATGTTCTTTGAGGAGCGCTTTTTCTGCCGTTTCCTGTGCCCAATGGGAGCTGTCTTTTCTCTGCTTCCGATCCTGCCGTTCTTTACTCTGCACCGGAAACGCGAAAACTGCATCCGCGGCTGCAGCGCCTGCACGAGACAGTGCCCGTCAGCAGTGGAACTGCCATCCGATGGATCCGTGGAAATCTCCGGCAACTGTTTCCAGTGCCAGAAATGTATTGATACGTGTCCAAAAGGCAATATCCGCTGCGGGGTAAAGGAACTTCACGGAAATGAAATCCTCTTTACGCTGTTCCGTGCTGTATTTCTGCTGACACTGCTGTTATGGCTGGCATCTGATTCAGAATAAGGAAAACTATATGAAGAAAAAAGATCTGATTCTGGCAGGCGCCGTTCTGCTCCTGGCTGGAATCCTTGCCCTGGCGCTTCGGCTGCCGAAAACGGAAAATGGAAATACCATGAAAGTCACGGTGGACGGCGAGGTCTACGGAACGTATTCACTCGCAGAAAATCAGACCGTGAAAATTCAGACGGGTCACGGAACGAATGTCCTGGTGATTGAAAACGGAAGTGCCCATATGGAAGAAGCTGACTGCCCGGACGGCTACTGCAAAAGACAGGGTACGATTTCCCGGGTAAATGAGACGATCGTGTGCCTGCCGCATAAGCTGGTTGCGGAGGTAGAAAGTGACGGATCCACAACGGACGACGCCGACGATGCGCCGGATGTGATTGTAAAATAATACCAGCTTAGAAGAAAGGAATTGGAATTTATGAGAGACAGCCGCACTGCAAGCAGAAAAATTGCCTTATGCGCCATGCTGATGGCACTTGCCATGATCTTCAGTTATGTGGAGGTACTGATCCCGATCAACCTCGGTGTTCCTGGAATCAAACTCGGCATTGCCAATCTGGTTGTAGTCGTCGGCCTCTTTTTCCTTCCGGCAGGGGAAGTCCTGATGATTTCCGTCGCCCGCATTCTTCTGATGGGGTATCTGTTCGGAAATGGAATGTCCATCCTTTACAGCCTTGCCGGCGGGCTTTTGAGCTTTCTTGTGATGCTTCTGCTGAAACACATCAAGGGCTTTAGTATCACCGGCGTAAGTATTGCAGGAGGCGTGACGCACAATGTCGCGCAGATCTGCGTGGCGGCTCTCGTGGTGCAGAACCGCAAACTGTTCTATTATCTGCCGGCGCTTCTCGTGGCCGGAGTCATCACCGGAATGCTGATCGGAATCCTTTCGGACCGCATTCTTTCTGCGGTAAAACGCGATGGACGAAAGAGTTCTTCGCGGTGAAAACTCCATATCTACGGAATTTTTTCTGTGTGGGAACGAAAATCATCCCACAAACTTCACAGTATCGGATCATTAAATAGTAAAAATACTCAATAAGCAGAATCTGTGCCTCTTTTGAGAAAAAATAATCAGTTAAGAGTTAGACAAAACGATCAAAAATTAGTAGAATAATCTACGGTTAGTTAAAACAATTATTGATTAGTGAAAACTAATATAATAATGAAGGACAGTTTTGCCCCTGTTTTTCCTGCAAAACTGTGGAAAAGGAAAAAGGAGGAAGTTATGATCAAAAGAAAAGAACTTCAGAAAAAATCATTAGCAGCCGTAATGGCAGCTTCCATGACCATGAGCCTGCTCCCGGGAACTGTACTGGCGGATTCCACAAGCGGCGTGTTGGCAGATGGTACTTATGAGTCTACCGCTCATGTTACTAGAACAGTAGAAGATGATGAGGATGAGAATGCATGGGATGAATATGACGTTAATGTCAAAATTACAGTTGCAGATGGCAAATTCTCTGACATTGCAGTAACGCCTGGCTCTGGATACAATACAGAGAATGCCACATATTTCAAAAAAGCAGCTACAAACAGCAAAGGATTCAAAACGAAACTTCTTGGAAAAGATGCAACGATTGAAAACATTGAAGGATGGGATATTGTATCGGGTGCAACCAGAACTTCGAATGCAGTAAAAACCGCGGCTCTTGCAGCAACCCAAAAAGCAGCCCCGACTCCAGAAGCAGTAGACACCACAGCACTTGAAAAAGCAATCGCAGATGCCGAATCATTAAAGGAAGCTGACTACACCGCAGACTCCTGGAAAGCTGTCCAGACTGCTCTTACCGCAGCAAAATCTGCTCTTTCTGCAAAAGAATCCCAGAGCGCTGTTGATACCGCGAAAGATGCGCTGAATACTGCAGTAAAAGGTCTTGTTAAAGCACCGACTCCGACGGCGACCCCGACAGCAACGCCAACCGCAACCCCAACGGCGACCCCGACCGAGACTCCAACTGAGCAGGTGGCTTACGTTCTGATGAACATTCCGTATGATGAATTTTATGCTGCAGATGTAAACAACTCTGTTCCAGTGGATGTATTTTCTTCCGCAACGAAGAGCAAAACAAGAACAGCCACTCTTGCCGGTGGTTCTTATCATACCAATGCAGATGGAAGTGCAATCAATGGAATTACCTTCCCTGTTAAAGTAACAGGAGTGGATCTTTCCAAATTTAAGAAAGTAACAGATTCTGATTCTGTAAGTATTACAGTAACAAACCGTGGTCAGACATCTACACAGACATACACCGGAAAAGACGCCTTATTTGAAAACTCAGACTATGCATATTATGTATTAAGCGAAGCACCTTCTTACTACAAAGAAGCAACGGTAAATGCAGATGGCTCTCTTTCTTTTGGAAAAACAGTTGGAACTGCAATTGAACTGACCAATGTATCTCCGGAATTTATGACTGAATCAAGCTATGGAGATTATCAGCTGGATCTCGACGGACTGGAGAACACGATTGATGTTGGAACCGATCAGATCTATGGTGTTATTGTCAGCACAAAAGAAGGCAATGACTATGGTATGCGTCATGTGGAAAATATCTGGCGCGGAACAGAGCTGGCATGGTCAACTGGATTTACAACACAAGTACATGGATGCCCGACTTCTTCTGCACATTACAAGAGCATGATGGGACAGCATATCAATAAGGTTACTTATTATACCAGCAAAGGAATCTACACGATTCCAGTGAATGATATTTTTGTTCCAACAAAATTTGAATCAAGTGTATCCGTAGAAGACGCTTCTCTTTCCGCTGGAAAGACAACGATGACCGTAACCGGACTTCCGGCTGATTATGATGCAGAATATTCCGTAGATGGTCTGGATGGATTTACAGTAGACGGAAATACCATTTCTTATTCCGCAAATGCGAAAAAAGGAATGTATACTCTGACGATTCATGATAAAAAAGGTGTTTATGCAGATCTGACACAGAGCTTTACTCTGTATACAGATGCAATGCCGGCTGCTTACAACGAAAAAGGAAGTGCTCCGGCGCTTGTAAAAGCAGAGAATGCATCAGAAGATGACTTTGCTGATTATATCAAGAACATCACTTCGGTAAAAGTAAATGGAAAAGAATATGCAGCAACTGGAAAACGGAAAATAATTCTGATCAAAGAAGACGGTACGCTTGATCTGACAGCTGCCGCTTTTGCAGAAGGAAATAAATTTGAAATCGAAGTAACTGCAACAGGTTACAAGACGCTTTCCTTTACTTATGAGAAGAAAGAAACAACATATAAATATGTATATGCAGGTCTTACCTGGGCTGAGTATTGGGCAGCAGAAGGAGTTCAGGCGGCAGGAAGCGACGCTGGTTCGGATGAAACTGACAGTCGCAAAGAAAGTGATAAAGGCGCTTTTGATGTTGTAACCCGTGCGACCACAAACCATGGACTGCACAGAGGAAGCTTCCAGTGCGCAGCGACTATCTACATGAAAGATGGCACAACCTATGATGTGGCATATTATACCGCAGCAACCACGGCAGTTCTGACCAACGGCGAGACCGTAACTTACGACAAAAGCCAGATTGATCATTATGAAGTAAAAGGCCTGAAATATGTGCCTGTAAAAGTTTCGGAAGATGATTACGAAAATTTCTGCAAAAAGTATGTTGTGGTAGAAAACGGCGGAACACTTTCCGGTGGATTTTCTGAAAATAAACTGCAGAGCTATACAGGCCTGGTTGCAGATGTAACAGAAAACACAAACGGTCTGAAGATAGCAGTGAAAAATGTAGATGGAAGCTTCTCCTTCTCGGCAGGAACAACAGGAAGTGAATCCGGAATCAAAGATCAGGCGCTGAAGACAGCTCCGGATGCTGAGACCGTAGGACTGACCGTGAAAGAAGCCAATGGTTCTTATGGAGAATTCCTTCGCGTAGATTTAACGGGAGATTACGGCGATCTGGCTGCTAATCTGCAGACCGTAACCTGGACTTATTACGGTGATGATTCCACTTATACGAATGCAAAAGCAACGTATGGAACAAAATTCGCAGCAGATAACTGGATGCATAAAGTAATGGGAATCCAGCTTGGCCTTACCGATTCCCTGCGCTGCACTTTACCGGAGGGAACGGATGGAACCGGTTATTGGAAGATTACGATTCATGCACTTGGCTATGCAGATGCTTCCTACACTTTTGAAGCAACCAAAGCGAACATTGTAGGAGCTGATCCGGTAGAGAGCACAGCAGCACTGGAAGAGGCAATTGCAAAGGCAGATGCACTGAATAAAGAGCTTTACACGGAAACTTCCTGGAATAATATGCAGACAGAACTGGCAGAAGCAAAAGAAGCATTGGAGAAAAAACAGAGCCAGGGAACCGTAGATGAAGCAACCGAGCATCTGAATGCAGCCATCGAAGCTCTGCAGTCCCAGTATGTATTAATGAATATTCCGTATGCAGCGTTCTATCAGGCAGAGGTTCATAATGATGTTCCGGTAGATGCGTTTACTTCCGCAACAAAGAATAAAACAAGAACCGCGTCTCTTTCCGGCGGATCTTATCATGTAAATGCAGACGGAAGCGATATTACAGGTATCACCTTCCCGGTAAAAGTAACAGAGGGTATGGATCTGAGCAAATACACGAAAGTGACAGATGAGGATTCTGTAGAAATCACCGTTACCAACCGTGGACAGACATCCACCACAACGTATACCGGAAAAGATGCACTGTATGAGAATGCAAGCTATGCATATTACACTTTACATGAGGTTCCGTCTTATTACAAAGAAGCATCTGTAGATGCAGACGGCAATGTAACCTTTGGTGCTGTTCAGGGAACCGAGACAGCAAAGCTGGAAAATGTAACGGCAGAGCTCTCCACTAACAGCAAATACGGTGATTATCAGCTGGATCTGGATGGTCTTACTGATACTATCAAAGCAGGCGAAGATACCGTATATGGTGTTGTTGTCAGCACAAAAGAGGGCAACGATTACGGAATGCGTCATCTGGAGAATATCTGGAGAGTGTCTGAGCTGGCATGGAGCACTGGATTTACGACAAGCGTTCATAACTGCCCGACCTCCTCGGAACATTACAAGAGCATGATGGGACAGACCATCAACAAAATTACCTATTACACCAGCAAGGGAATTTACGAAGTCGACGCAGAGGTATATATACCGGTTAAGTTTGCATATGAATTTTCTGTAGAGAATGCGTCTGTCACATCTGGAAATACTTCTGTTAAACTGGAAGGCCTGCCGGATGATTACGATGCTGTCTATACAGTAGAAGGTCTGACGGGAACCGTGTCCGGTAATACTCTGTACTTCAAGAATGCAGAGAAAGGTTCTTATACATTGACTGTCAGCGATAAGAATGGTAAATATGCAGATCTTTCCGCAGACTTTATCCTTTACACGGAAGAGATGCCGGCAGCATTTAACGAAGATACGACAACACCGGGTCTGCTTAAGAACGGGGATGCAACAGATGAAGAGTTTGCAGATTATCTGAAGAACATTACCTCTGTTACTGTAAATGGAAAAGCATATGCAGCAAGCGGAAGAGGAGCTGTTGTACTGTTCAATGAGGATGGTTCCTTAAAGACAGATGCAGCACCGTTCGCAGAGGGCGATTCCTTTGAAATTACAGTTTCTTCACTGGGATATCAGGATCTTAGCTTCACCTGGAAGAAATCAGCAGAAGAGCCGACTCCTACTCCTACCGAGACCCCAACCGTAACCCCGACCGAGACTCCGACCGTAACCCCAACTGAGACTCCGACGGTTACACCTACAACAGTACCAACAACAACCCCGACGACTGCTCCTACCACAATACCTACGACGCAGCCGACGAAGACCCCGACAAGCACCCCGAAAGCAACATCTACTCCGCTTGCAAGTAATAAAATATCCAATACCTCTACTTCCAAGAAGAGCGATAATGCAAAGACCGGTGATGCTACCAACATCTGGGGATGGGTAAGCATGGCAGTTGCATCTCTTGGCGCTGGCGGACTTGGATTCAAACTCCGCGGCAGAAAGAAAAAAGACGACGAAGAGTAATTCAGAACGAAATGACTGAGAAATTCTTCTGACATAAGAAATCGCAGAAACCTCTGTTCCAGCTTTTCTGGCAGAGGTTTCTGCCGTTTCGAGGAGTAAAAAAAGTGATTCTTTTCTTTTTGTAAAAAACAAAAAATTAAGTGTTCACACAACACCCAATTCATGCGATAATAATACTGTATTTTTTGCACATGCAGCATAATGGAGGTGACTTAGAAAACATGACAGCAAAACTGTTGGAAAAACATATTACCGATACGATTCGGGAATGGCAGGTGAAGATCGGCTATGAGGGCGGTACGATGAAGCTCTACTACCCGGCGGAGTCCCTGCGCCGTTCCCTCTCTTTAGACGAAACAGAAGACCTGGATGCGGCACTTGCCGCGTTCTGTAAGGAAGTACAGCCGCGTCTTGGAACACTTGCGATTTCAGCGGTCAAGGACCGCTACTGCATGGAAATCCCGGAGGAGGGATGTTCTTATATCGAGCGGAAAATTCCTATTCCGGAGCTCCTGCAGAACCTTCTGCAGGTGATCACAACGCCTGGAAACACAATGGAACAGGTTCGAAACTGCTTTTCTTCCTATGCAGAGAAAATGCATACTACCGTGGAAGAAAACGCATCCGAGGAGCATGAGATGGGCCATGTATTTTCTTTTTCAGACCCGTCTGTAGATGAATACTGTTACTGTGTCGAAGAAAATGAATTCGGCCTGACGTATCACCGTTTTTCACGGGAAGATTACGAGGCTTTATAAATAAAAGGAGGATATACACCATGGAATTTACAAAACTGCTGGAAGAAAGAAGAAGCATCCGCGCGTTTGATCCGGAGAAACACGTAACCGCAGAGCAGATCCAGGAGATTGTACAGGCAGCGATTCAGGCACCATCCTGGAAAAACTCACAGACAACACGGTACTATGCCCTTGTAACACCGGAGAAAGTCGAAGAATTTTCCGCAAAATGCCTTCCAGAATTCAATCAGAAGAGTTCAAAGGGAGCCGCACTTGTCGTAACAACATTCGTAAAAGACCGCTCCGGATTTACGCAGGACGGCACACCAGACAACGAAGTTGGAAACGGCTGGGGCTATTACGATCTCGGCCTGCACGACGAAAACCTGATCCTGCGCGCAAGAGAACTTGGCCTTGATACTCTGATTATGGGAATCCGTGATGAGAAAGCTATCCGTGAAGCCCTCTCCATTCCGGAGAATGAGCTCCTTGGTGCTGTCATTGCTGTCGGCTACCGTGCCATCAACCCGGACAAGCCGAAACGTAAAACCGTGGATGATATCTTAAAACTGTTCTAAATCCGGCGCATCCGTGTGAAGACGTGCGCGGTACTTTCCAGGCGGGAATCCAAAGAACCGGGAAAACTGCTTGCTGAACGCATAGACATCGCCATATCCGACAAGACCGGCAATTTCCTTCATCGGTACGCCGCCCTCGAGAAGAATACGGGCCTGCTCCATTTTCTTCCTGGTGCGGTACCGTGCAGGAGAGACGCCGGTCTGTTTTTTAAATACTTTTCGAAATGTCTCATAACCGATCTGGAGTGACCGGGCAAGCTCTTCGAGAGAAATTTCTTCATCAAGATTCTGCGAGAGCATATCGCAGGCGGCCTCGATCGGATCCCGCTGCAGATTCACCCGGTGCGCATGGTAGCCGTACATTCGCAGAATCTCTTTTTCCATCTCCGGAATCCGCAAAGGCAGCAGACTGTCCGGTGTGGCCTTTAACGACTGCAGAAGCTTCTGATACCGCTCGAGATCGCCGGGAAGCAGCTCTGCCTTTAACACCGGCTCCCGGTTCAGAACCGAAAGCGAGCAGAAAGAATCAAAAAACGGTTTCCCAATCGAAATAAAAAATTCCAGCCATTTCCCATCGGGGTCTACGCGTGTGGAATGCGGCACACCCGGCAGACGCTGGACCAGACTTCCCGCCTGCAGCGGATAGGAGGTGCCGTCCTCGGCAATATATTCCCCGCTCCCGCGCAGCAGCACGAAACAGCTGTAATACTCGTTCGAAAAATGATACTGCGAGCGGTCCGCCGTCTCTTTCCGCATAAAACCGCACGCCAGAATCCCGTTCTTCATTTCATTTCCAATACAGCGATAGATAACATCGCTCTTTTCTATTTTTGCAAGCAGATATTCCGGTATCATACGACTTCTCCTTTGCTTTCCCATTTTGGATAAAAGAAACACCAGATCAACTATTTCTCATCCACGTGCAGTGTTTTATACTGAATCATAAGATAACTGCATGAATCTTCTGAAAATCCACAGATGTATTATATCACAGGAAAGCAAAAAAGGAACACCAATCTGGATAAAAAGAAGAGAGGCAGTCGGAAAATGCGAAAGCAAAGGCAAGGAGGGCTTCAAGAACATGAGACAGACAAGAGACTGGGAAAATCAGTATATAACGCAGAAAAATCGTTATCCGATGCATACGCCGTACGGTGCGTATGAGACAGTAGAGCAGGCGCTCGCCGGAAATCGGAACGCGTCCCGCTTTGTAATGGATCTGAACGGAGACTGGAAATTCAAAATGTATCCGTCACCGGAAGCGGTGGAAGCATTTTATGAAGAGAATTTCGATCACGCAGCATGGGATGCGATTCCGGTGCCGTCCAACTGGGAACTGCAGGGATATGGAAAGCCGGTTTACACCAATATGCTGTATCCGTTCAAACGGGAGGCAAACGGCGAAGCATTTGAGATCGAGATTACCGAAGGCACCTACGAGCTGAATGCGCCGTACGTACCGGAGAAAAATCTGACTGGCTGCTATTTCAGAACCTTTGAGGTTCCAACAGACTATATCGGCCGACAGCTTCTCATCGATTTCGGCGGTGTGGAGTCCTGCTTCTATCTCTGGGTCAACGGAAAACAGGTGGGGTATTCCCAGGACAGCAAAGTGAACGCGGAATTTGACATCACTGAATATGTGCAGGAGGGAACGAACACCCTCGCCGTACAGGTAATGCGCTACTGTGACGGTACTTACCTGGAAGATCAGGATTACTGGCATCTGTCCGGTATCTACCGCGATGTCCGCCTCGTATCGAAACCGGTGCAGCACATCCTGGACTATAAGGCAGAGACACTGTTCACACACCCGGATTACACGAAAGCTACCCTCTCTGTCACGATCTGGCCGGACAACTCCAAACCGCTGTACGGCGAGTATCATGCCAAAGTGACGCTGTATGATGCAGAACAGAACAAAGTAACCGAGATGGATTCGAGACCGTTTGCTGAGTGCGGCTTCTATCTGATGCCGAAATTCATCGCAACCGTTACTGCTCCGGTAGAGAACCCGGCACTCTGGACTGCAGAGACTCCGACACTTTACACCCTCGTTGTCGAGCTACAGAACAAAGAGAATGAGACGGTTGATATCGAGAGCTGCAAGGTCGGCTTCCGTCAGGTGGAAATCAACAGCCGCGGTGTTCTGACCCTGAATGGCAAACGCCTTGTGATCCGAGGTGTTGACCGCCACGATTTTTGCGCCGAGACGGGACGTACCGTTTCTGAGGAGCAGATGCGAAAAGAAATTGCTGTGATGAAACGCCTGAATTTCAACGCTGTTCGTACCAGCCATTATCCGAATTCCGTGAAATGGTATGATCTGTGTGACGAGCTTGGCATTTACCTTGTCGATGAGACAAATCTTGAGACGCACGGTTACGGCGGACAGCTCAGTGCATCCGCTGAGTGGACAGCCGCTTATCTGGAGCGTGCAACCCGTATGGTACTGCGTGATAAAAACCATCCTTCCATCGTCTTGTGGTCCCTTGGAAATGAATCCGGTGCCGGGGCGAATCATGCTGCGATGCACGGCTGGATCCGCGAATACGACAAGACAAGATACGTTCAGTATGAGTCCGGCAACCCAAAGAGTAATATTTCCGACGTCATCTGCCCGATGTATCCGACGATGAGCTGGCTTACGGATGTGATGGCAGACGATTCTGATCTCCGCCCGTTCATCATGTGCGAATATGCGTATGCAAAGAGCAACAGCAACGGAAACTTCAAGGAGTTCTGGGACTATGTCAATAAATACCCGCGTTTCCAGGGCGGCTTTATCTGGGATTTCGCGGACAAGGCGATTGCGATCCACGAGGAGGACGGAAATATCAAATACGGCTACGGCGGAGCGTTCGGAGAGGATGTGACCGATCCGGTTCCGGATATGTGTCTGAATGGTGTTGTCTTTGCCGATCTTTCCTATAAACCGGGCGCCTATGAGGTGAGAAACGGCCAGTCCCCGGTTACGATTGAGCAGGTGAAAAATCCATATACCGGCGAAACTATATGGGTGCTGGCAAACCGCTACCATACCCTCGATCTTTCTCATCTGCAGGTGCGTTATGAAATTGTGCAGAACGGCGAAACGCTTGCCAAAGGCAGCTATCCGACATTTTACACGGCAGCCGGAACAACAGAGACGCTTCCGGAGCTTCCGGCGAAACTGCATGGCGAGGCGTATGTAAATTATTACGTTGAGCTTGCCCAAGATACCTTCTATGCACCGGCGGGAACAGAACTATACCGCCGTCAGATTCCGGTTACTTCAGGTGTTTATCTGGCAGACGAGAAAACGATTGTCGGGAAACCACTGACCGTATCGGAGGATGAAAATCATGTTCGCATCACCGGCGAAGAGACCGAAATTATCTTTGATAAAAAGACAGGTGAATTTACCAGATATCAGGCAAAGAGCGTTTCTTTTATGACCGGCGGAAAAGATGAATTTTATCGTGCCCCAACCGGTATTGATGAGGGAACCCATGAAAGTGATTACGATGATATCTGGCGCGCGGAAGGTCTGGATCGTCTGAAAAAGGAAGTACAGTTAGTATCGGCTGTCAGTGCCGGAAATCAGGTGCTTCTTGAAGTGCAGGCTTCCTATACCGCGGAGCCGGACAACGCAGTACTCTTTACCGCTCATACTCTGTATCGCATCGGCAGTGAGGGAATGGAGCTGAAAAACGAAGTAACAAACAACAGCGGTCTTGAGACCATCGCAAGAGTCGGACAGTCGTTCCGCTTCCCTGCAGCGTTTGATACGCTCACCTGGTATGGAAAAGGTCCCTGGGAGACGTATGCAGACCGAAAGGACGCAGCTTTTACCGGATTTTACACATCTTCTGTAGCAGAACAGCACGTTCCGTTTGTAGTACCTTGCGAATGCGGTGGCCATGAGGATACGCGATTTGCCGTTCTTTCGGATGGAACACATACCGTTCAGATTGTGGGCAGTGATGATTTCCATTTCAGTGCACTTCCTTATTCTATAGCAGAATATCGAAAAGCCACATATGAGGAAGAACTTCCGGAGCAGACAACAGGAACCTGGCTGATCCTGGATGTAGCGCACGCAGGCCTTGGCGGAGATACCGGCTGGACGAAAAATATTCACCCGGAATATCGTGTATGCAAGGGAAGATACAGCTATACGTTCCGTTTCCATTTCGCATAAAAGAAAAAATCGGCCAACTGCCTATTGGATTCTTACGGAACAAATTACAGATTTCTCGTGAATGCTGCATATGATGAAATGAAGAAAGCTATGAGGAAGCAGGATATTTGCCTGCTTTTTCATAGTTTTTTAAGTTAATCTTAAATTTAGTAAAAAATAACTTAAATTAAGTTTACAGTTATTTGCTATCATATTAACGTAATCTTAGATGTTAATAACGTCATAGAGGAACTAATAGATAAGTGACAGAAGGTAGGAAAGAACGTGGGACGAAGAAAGAAGGTCCGTCTGGAACAGATTGCAGTGCAGTGGAGAAAAGAAAATTCATACGGTAGATATAACAATTCTTCCGGAAGAGGTAACGGATACAACTCCATTTTATCTGATGTCATTAATTATTGCATAAGATTTTTGAAGGAGAGGCTTCCGGAGATTGAGACAGCAGCACTTGGAAATGAAGCTGGAATGATCGGTGCAGCAAGTTTACTGTAAAATATGGAGGAGATAAGATGAGAATTAATCCTGATAATAAAAAAATACGTTATAGCGGAAGGATTGACTGGGCGAATCCAAAAGAACCAATCTGGGTTTATCCATGTACATCTGTGGAATTTAAATTTACAGGAAAATATTTGAAAATTTTCCTGAGAAACAAAAATGAATACTGGCAGAATTATCTTGGATGTATTTTAGATGGAGTGCAGTCGTGTTATTATCTGGATAACGAGAAAGAGAATGAAATAGAGATTCGTGTTCCTGAGAATGAAAACGGAGAACATCATGTTCTTTTCTTTAAACGTCAGGATTCCTGCCATGAGATGCACATCCTTGGATTTGAAATTGAAGACGGAGCAAAATTATTGGAACTTCCGGATGCACCGACAAGAAAAATTGAAGTTTACGGAGATTCTGTATCAGCAGGAGAAGTGACAGAAGCAGTGGATTATACAGGAAAGACGGACCCTGAACATCAGGGAGGTTATTCTAACAGCTGGTATTCCTATGCATGGATGACAGCACGTATGCTGAATGCACAGATCCATGATATCGCACAGGGCGGAATTGCATTGCTGGATGGACAAGGCTGGTTCCATGAGCCGAATCAGATTGGAATGGAAAGTGCCTGGAATAAAATCCGCTTCAATAAAACATTTGGTGAACTGACAGAATGGGATTTTAATCAGTATACACCGCAGGTTGTTGTCGTGGCAATTGGCCAGAATGATAATCATCCGTTTGATTACATGTCAGAAGACTATATGTGTGAGAAAGCAATTCTTTGGAGAGAACACTATACAGAATTTTTAAAAAAACTGCGTCAGGTATATCCGAGGCATCGGTCATCTGCTGTACGACATTGCTTGAGCATGACAGTTCTTGGGACAAAGCAATTGACGATGTAGTGGTTTCTATGGGAGACAGTAAGATTTCCCATTGTATCTTTAAAAGAAACGGAGCAGCGACTCCAGGACATCTCAGAATTCCAGAAACCTATGAGATGGCGAGAGAACTTGCTGATTATATAGAGAATCTGGGAATCGAGGAATGGAAATAATTAGAATAGTAGAGTAATAAGAGGAAGATATCCTGGTGGTCTGATCCGGTTTTATTAGGACATTATCCGGATGAGGGATTGGTGCGTTATGAAAAATATCTTCCGAAAATCACAGAAGAAGATATGCGTCTGATCTCAGAACCGATCGATATCTATGGACAGAATATTTATAATGGAAGATGCGTCCGTATGGGGGAAGACGGAAAGCCACAGGAGGTTTGCCGATATGAAGGATTTCCTAAAACTGCGATCCAATGGCCGGTAACACCGGAATGTCTGCAGTGGGGACCGAAGTTTTTATATGAAAGATATCATAAGCCAATTTACATCACAGAGAACGGATTATCCTGCCATGATGTGATCTCATTAGATGGAAAAGTGCATGATCCAAACAGAATTGATTTTCTTGCAAGATATTTGCGAGAACTGAGAAAAGCAGCAGAGGAAGCGGATATCAGAGGATATTTCCAGTGGTCTTTGATGGATAATTTTGAATGGGCCAAAGGTTACTCATATCGATTTGGACTCGTATATGTGGACTACAGAAATCAGGAGAGAATTATGAAAGATTCCGCATTCCGGTATAAACACGTGATAGAAACAAACGGAGCAGAATTATAAATGGAAATAAAAGATCCCTTTTGGGGTTTATTTAGTAGCGTTAATAATAAATACTTGACAATTTATAAGGAGTGGTGTAGGGTAAAGGTGTCAAAGGAATTTCACCGGATTGGGTGTAATTCCGTTCACTATCCTATACGAAAAGAAGAGGTATTCATGATGAAAGAATTAAAGCCAATCAAAGAGGGTAAGGTACGCGAGATTTATGATAACGGCGACAGCCTGATCATGGTAGCAACCGACCGTATTAGCTGTTTTGATGTCATTCTGAACAATGTGGTAACAAAAAAAGGTACCGTTCTGACCCAGATGTCCAAATTCTGGTTCGATCTGACAGAAGACATCCTTCCGAATCATATGATCTCTGTAGACGTAAAAGACATGCCGGAATTTTTCCAGCAGGAGAAATTTGACGGAAACAGCATGATGTGCCGTAAGCTGGAAATGCTTCCTATCGAGTGCATTGTCCGCGGCTACATTACCGGAAGCGGCTGGGCAAGCTATCAGAAAACAGGAAAAGTATGTGGCATCGAGCTTCCGGAAGGATTAAAAGAATCTGACAAGCTTCCTGAGCCAATCTACACTCCGTCCACAAAGGCTGAAATCGGAGATCATGACGAAAATATCTCTTATGAGCAGAGCATCGCCCATCTGGAAAAATACTTCCCGGGAAAAGGAGCCGAGTATGCAGAGAAGCTTCGCGACTACACCATCGCTCTGTATAAAAAATGTGCCGATTATGCTTTAAGCAAAGGCATTATCATTGCAGACACAAAATTTGAGTTTGGTCTTGATGAAAACGGAAATATCGTAATCGGCGACGAGATGCTGACTCCGGACAGCTCCCGCTTCTGGCCTGCAGATGGTTATGAACCAGGCCATGGTCAGCCATCTTTTGACAAACAGTTCGCGCGCGACTGGCTCAAAGCCAACGATGGAAACCACGACTGGACTCTGCCGCAGGAAATCGTAGACAAGACGATCGAGAAATATCTTCAGGCATATGAGATGCTGACAGGAAAACCGCTGGCATAAAGAACATCATAGTGTTAAAAAGCTACAGGAGGCAGGTTCTGCCTCCTGTTTTTGCATATTTTGTGATAAGATCAGATGATAATCTGATACTCAAATGCGTGAAACATGTGATATAATGGGAAGAAAGACAGGATGCGAAGGAGGAAACACGATATGAAAATTGCTGCTGCAATTGAAAAAATGACAGATTTTTATAAGGGAAATATTCATGATATTTATCATTTTCTGAAGGTATGGGCCTTTGCAAAGAACATCGGCGAGGCGGAAGGACTGGATCCAAAAACACAGGAAACGCTGGAGATGGCAGCTGTTGTCCATGATATTGCCTGCCCGCTGTGTCGGGAAAAATACGGAAATACCAGCGGAAAGCATCAGGAAGAGGAAAGTGCGCCGCTCGTTGCAGAATTTTTCAAAGATGTACCGGCAGGAGAACTGGATGTCGAACGCATCACATGGCTGGTTACGCATCATCATACCTATACAAATGTAGAGGGAATGGATTACCAGATCCTGCTGGAAGCCGATTTTCTGGTCAATGCCGGCGAGAGCGAATATTCAAAACAGGCGATTGAAAATTTCTGCAGAAAAGTATTTCGGACGGAAGCGGGAACGCATCTGTTGAAGAGTATGTTTCCGGAGAAGGAATAAGGTCATGAAGTGTGACATCCTCCACCACCTCTACAGGTGGTGGAGGATGTCACTTTTACAGCAGGACAGCCGGGGGCATTTAACCTTTATGGCGGTCAACCGGGAGATCCCGAAGTATCTGGATGCTACCTTATGGAACAGGGGATTTGTGGATACAAACGGCAAATACTATGAGCTTTGGAATGCGCAGGCACAGTATTATACGGAGTAAAATTTTGGCAATCTGTCGGCAGAAGCCATTCACAGAGAGATTGACGGTACACTGAAACGGCTGGGAACAGATTATCTGGATCTGTATATCATTCACCGTTTTGACTACGAAACTCCGATTGAGGAAACAATGGAAGCCCTGAATGTATGACCGCACTGGCATGGCAATGGGCGAAGGGAGTCAGCTCCCCGATTATCGGTGCGACCAAGGCGGCAATTGTTTCGTAAAAAACTATGGCATGTAAAACGCCGTCAGACTTGTTGTAGTCTGACGCGTTTTACGTTAGGAAGCTCTTTGAAGAAACATCTATATTATTTCGTTTCCTGTCCCGCTTTCTTCCGGAACAGTTCTTTTCCACAGCTGATGACAATGATGACACCAAGAACCATCAGCAGAATGGCGATGATGAGCTGCAGTCCCTCAACGAGGAAGACAGCGGTTCCTGCTCCATACGCTTTTACAAGTGCAATGACACGCTCTACCAGTGCGGTAAAGGTGACACAGAGCATGATGATGAGCGGCGGGAACAGGGTTCTGTTTTCACGGCCGGTGACTTTCAGGAAGACACAGAGCGTGATCAGAACGAGTGCACTCAGCATCTGGTTTGCACTTCCGAACAGCGGCCAGATATTGGCATATCCGATCTGGGTCAGGATGTAGCCGCAGAGCAGAGTAACAATGGTAGAGAAATATTTATTGCAGAGCAGCTTTCTCCATCCGGCAGCATGTTCCATATCATCGACAGTGAACAGTTCCTGGAAGGACATACGGCCGATTCGTGCAACGGAGTCAAGACTGGTAAGTGCCAGCGCCGATACACACATCGTCATGAAGCACTGTGCTCCGTATACCGGGATGCCGAACATTTCCAGAAATCCGGCAACACCGGAAGAAAAGATCGCAAATGGCGTTCCGACAGCAGCCGTACCGTCTGCAGAAGCAGCAGCACCGGCAACGCAGAGGGCGAGGACGGCAAGCAGGCTCTCCAGAACCATAGCTCCGTATCCGACTTTCTGCATATCTTTTTCATTCGCAATGGTTTTCGAAGAGGTTCCAGACGATACCAGGCTGTGGAATCCGGAAACAGCACCACAGGCAACGGTGACAAACAGGATCGGGAACAGATCTCCGGATGCCGCATTGTGGAAACCGGTGTACATTGGAAGATTCATTTTCGGGTGTGCAACAACAAGTCCGACAACAGCGCCAAGGATCATGCCGGCAAACATAAAGGTTGTCATAAAGTCACGCGGCTGCATCAGAAGCCACATCGGAAGGACAGCGGCAAGAAAGATGTAGGCAAATACCAGATAAGTCCAGGTTGCTTTGCTTGTTACAAGCGGTACATTCATGCCGATTGCAAAAGCTGCAACGGTGCATGCAAGGCCGAGTACCATTTCTTTCCAGCCTTTCCACTGCAGTTTTTTCTGGAGCAGTCCGAAGACAACAGCAAAAGCGATAAACAGAAGGGAGATGCTTCCGGCAGCGCCGTTTACAGTTGCCTGGGCAGAAAGCTTTGTGACGCCGTCAACCGTTTCGTAAGCATTAAATGTTCCGGCAACCATATCGGCAAAGGCGGCGATAACGATCAGTGTAAAGAGCCAGCAGAAGAGAAGAAACAGTTTTTTTCCTGTTTTGCCGATGTATTTCTCAATGAGAAGTCCCATGGATTTTCCTTCGTTTTTGACACTCGCATACAGCGCACCGAAATCGGTAACAGCACCAAAGAAGATACCGCCGATCAGGATCCATAAAAGGACGGGAACCCATCCAAAGACAGCGGCCTGAATGGCACCGGTGACAGGGCCTGCACCTGCGATTGAAGAAAACTGATGGGCGAATACGGTCCATCCATCGGTAGGGACGTAATCCTGACCGTCATTTTTTGCAACGGCAGGTGTTTTTGCTTTGGGATCGATGCCCCATTTCTTTGCCAGCCAGCTTCCGTAGAAGGTATAACCTGCTATCAGACATACAGCGGCGATCAGTACAATAACCAACGTGTTCATAATAAAATTCCTCCTCGTTCAAAAATGATATTTCCAGTTTACATGGATTTCAAATGGAAAAAGAAAAGGGAAAAGGCAATTGTGTTGGTATGCTTGGAAACAAAAAAAGCTTCGTCTCCCTGACTTATGCAAGAAGACGAAGCTTTCAAAAAACGCTCCGCGTTACCACTTCTAATTATCGGCTGTTTCTTTTGGTCGATCACTCAGACAAGATCCCCGAAACCATTTGATACACTTTCCGGTGAATCTCTTCTCTGCTAACGGTGAGAGGCCGGTCCGGACTACTTTCCATTTCTGGTTTCGTCTGTACAGCTCACAGGGGATTGTTCTTTGGGATACCTGCCATCTCGCACCAGCCGATGGTTCTCTGCAAAGGCTCACCCGAAAAATGTTGTCCTGCTCATTGCTTTTTTCTGATCCCTTTTTTCTTTTGAACACTTTGCATTATAGTCTCATTTTTCGGTTTGTCAAGCAATTTTTTAAAAAATATCATGTTTTTTCCCTGAAAATAGTAAAAATTTATTTCTTGACACAGAAAACCAGAATTTTTATAATAGAAGAAAAAGCGCAGAACCAGAAGGCTTCTGCGGAAAGGTGGTATTTTTGTATGGGGTATTATGACAAAGAACGTGTAAGGGGATTTTTGCACAATCAGGACGGTATTATGGCGAATGATTTCGGATGTTTCTTCTGACGGAAGAGTTTATGAGAAGATACAAAGACCGCTGGATCATCGGCGCATATGACTGTATCAACGAGCCGATCTCCATGACGCCGCGCCGCGAGGAGCTGACACCGAAGCCGGTCTATTTCTACGAGGAAATGATCCGCCGCTGCAGAAAGATCGACCAGAAACACTTATTTTTGCTGAATGGTACACAGTTTTCCTCTCTTACATATTTCTTTGATCATGAGTTTGACCCGGAATACCACAACTGGGGCATCAGTCTTCATGCGTATGAGATGGTTGTTCCGGAGGTAGCTTCTCTTGCCAGCGTTCTCCGTACCTGCCGGGAACAGAAGATCTGCCTGTGGATGGGCGAGACAGGAGGAAGAAATGAGCACGCATGGCAGACAACGATGTATGAGATTCTTGCCGAGTACCACGCCGGTTATAATCTGTGGTGCTGGAAAACAGTAGAGGGAGCAGGAGAGTATGCTTCCTATACAATCCGTGAAAAAGAAACCTATACAGTTTCTGTAACTTACTGTGCAGACAAAGAGGTTAAGGTACAGGCAGCTATTCAGGGAGAGACTCTTTTTGAAGGGGTAATGCCTCCTGCCGGTGAGAAAGTAACTTCGGATGTTCATCCATATTTTGCATATGAAATAGCACCGAACACACTCGAACAGTTCACACTCGGTACCGTTACAGGAGAAGGCATTCTGAAAATAGAGGTTCTGGACGGATGTGCACGGTTCGGACAGATTGTGATTCGGAAAAGTGAAAAATAGCAGAACATAACGTTTCTTTATGAGAAATAAATAACAGATCTATCTGCCCGCAGGAATCAAAAAAATCCGACGGGCAGATTTTTTGATTTTTTTCAGTTTTCCATTGACAATTGCATCACTGGTGCTATAATAAAAACAAACATATGAATAAATGTTCATATGAACAGTGAAAATGAAAAAGGAGATCAAAAGCGATGAAGAAAACGTATAAGATCGATGTTGACTGCGCAAACTGTGCAAACAAAATGGAAGAGGCTGCAAAAAACACAGCAGGTGTAAAGGATGCTACCGTAAACTTTATGATGCTCAAAATGATCGTTGAGTTCGAAGACGGACAGGATCCAAAGAGCGTTATGCAGGATGTTCTGAAAAACTGCAAAAAAGTTGAGGATGACTGCGAGATCTTCCTCTAAAATAAAAAACTTTCATCGGCGGATGGAAGAAAAAGCTGGAGCAGAATAGATTCTAAAACCTGTCTGCGGTTCAGCTCGAGAAAAATCCAGTATTTTCTCTCTGGAGCAGCGGATTTGGATCTGTAAATCTCTGGGATGAAATGCTGGATTTTTTCATCCGGCGGTAAGAACAAAGGAGGCATATGTATGAATAAGAAACAGAAAAAGGTTCTCATCCGCGTCATCGTTGCATCGGTTCTTCTGATTCTCTGCGCGGTACTGCCGACAACCGGCTATGTGCGATTTGCAACCTTTATGGTTCCTTATCTGGTCATCGGATACGATATCCTGAAAAAGGCCTGGAAGGGAATCCTGAACAAACAGGTATTTGATGAAAACTTTCTGATGGCTGTTGCAACGGTCGGTGCCATTCTGCTTGGCGAGTATCCGGAGGGCGTAGCCGTTATGCTGTTTTATCAGATCGGCGAACTGTTCCAGAGCTATGCTGTCGGAAAGAGCCGCCGGAACATCAGCGAACTGATGGATATCCGCCCGGATTATGCAAATATCGAGGTAGACGGAAAACTCGAGCAGGTTGATCCGGATGAAGTTGAGGTTGGCACAATCATCGTTGTACAGCCTGGTGAAAAGATTCCGATCGATGGTGTGATCAAAGAAGGAAACACCACACTGAATACCAGTGCCCTGACCGGAGAGAGTGTTCCGCGTGACGCCCGGGATGGAGACGAAGTCATCAGCGGATGTATCAATATGTCCGGTCTGATTAAAGTAAAAACAACGAAAGAGTTTGGAGAGTCCACCGTATCCAAAATTCTGGACCTTGTGGAAAACTCCAGCTCCAAGAAATCAAGATCCGAGAACTTTATTTCCAAATTTGCGAAATACTATACACCGGCCGTCTGCTACGGTGCGCTGGCGCTGGCAATCCTGCCGCCGCTGGCACGGATGCTGTTTTAAGTGCCGCTCCTGAGTGGAGCGTATGGATTTACCGTGCGCTGACCTTCCTGGTTATCAGCTGCCCTTGTGCACTGGTCATCAGTATTCCGCTCAGCTTCTTCGCCGGTATCGGCGGCGCAAGCCATGAAGGTGTCCTGGTGAAAGGTTCCAACTATCTGGAAACACTTTCCCAGACCAAATACGTTGTATTCGATAAAACCGGTACCATGACACAGGGTGTCTTTGAAGTAGCCGGTATTCACCACAATACGATCAGTCAGGAAGATGTTCTGGAATACGCAGCACTTGCTGAGTGTGCTTCGAGCCATCCGATCAGCAAGAGTCTGCAGAGAGCATATGGAAAACTGATCGACCGAAGCCGTGTCACGGACATCGAAGAGATCAGCGGAAACGGTGTAACAGCAAAGGTAGACGGTAAAAATGTCGCTGCCGGAAATGCAAAACTGATGGAGCGCCTTGGCGTTGATTATATCGACTGCCACAGCGTCGGCACCATCGTCCATGTTGCTGTAGACGGCAAGTATGCCGGACATATCCTGATCTGTGATATGATCAAACCGCATGCGAAAGAGGCGATTCAGGCGCTGCGGAAATCCGGTATTAAAAAGACGATTATGCTGACCGGAGACTCCAAGCGGATAGCCGATCAGGTAGCTGCAGATCTTGGAATTGATGAAGTTTACAGCGAACTGCTTCCTGGTGACAAAGTAAGTAAAGTGGAAGAGCTGCTTGCCGCAAAGACAGAAAAAGAAAAACTTGCCTTCGTAGGTGACGGCATCAACGATGCACCGGTACTGTCCCGTGCCGATATCGGTATTGCGATGGGAGCACTTGGTTCCGACGCAGCAATTGAAGCAGCTGATATCGTTCTGATGGACGACGATCCGCTCAAGATTTCCAAAGCAATTCACATTTCCAGAAAATGTATTCACATTGTTTATGAGAATATTTATTTTGCAATTGGTATCAAAGTATTGTTCCTGCTTCTGGGAGCCATCGGTATCGCTAACATGTGGATGGCAATTTTCGCAGATGTCGGAGTTATGATTCTGGCGGTTCTGAATGCAATTCGTGCTCTGTTTGTGAAAAATCTATAGAAAGACGAGGACACAAAATGGCAAAAATCAATCCGGATGAAGCTGATCTGTGCTGTGACTCCTGTGAGGTTCATGAAAATCTGGTAAAGATTGTCAATGAGACCATGCCGGATGAAACAGAGCTTTACGATCTGGCAGAGCTTTTCAAGGTATTTGGTGATTCCACGCGGATCCAGATCCTGTTTGTCCTGTTTGAGGCAGAGGTATGCGTCTGCGACCTGGCAGAAGCACTGCACATGACACAGTCCGCAATTTCCCACCAGCTTCGCATTCTGAAGCAGAATAAGCTGGTAAAGAGCAGACGAGAAGGAAAATCGGTGTTCTACTCTCTTGCAGATGGTCATGTACGGACAATCATCGCACAGGGACAGGAGCATATTGAAGAGGATTAAAAAAGCATAAGATAGCAGAAACGTCCCGCAAATGAAATTTCTCATCTGCGGGACGTTTCTGCTTTTCATATTCATTCTTTATTTGGTAAACCATGCTTCCCGAACATGCTGTTTTAGAAGGTTCCGTGCATTTTGGAAGCTGTTTTTTTACTTTATTTACATAACCAAATTATGTAAAGCATTTCTTGAATTTCATGATTTATACTCCTCGGAGTAATACGGAATGCAGAGATACATACCGTCCGTGATCTGGTTGGAACTCAGGTGATTGATCTCACGGACCTCAGCAATGTAACTGGAAATATCGGAGTATTCTTCTGTACGGTATTCTTTGGCGATATCCCACAGTGTATCGCCGGAAGAAACGCGGATACTGGTGTAGTATTTGTAGGTTGGAGCTTTCGGCTCACTGTCTGCCTGCGTATTCTGCGGCGTGAAGTGGAAGATTAAAAGAAATGTGACGGCAACCAGAGACAGGAGAGCGGCGGCTGCGCGGATCTGCAGTTTTCTTCTCTGGATTTTTCGTCTTTCTCTCAGTGATTTTCTTTTCTTTGCATTGGTACTCATGTAAAATTCCCCCTTGATTTGTGATAGAAGAGTAGTTGTGCTACGTGAACATTTGTTCTTTCGAATATATGTTCATTATAATAAAAGAACGTATGTTTGTCAATACGAAATACGAACAAATTTTCGAAACTTTTGTTTGCGTTCCGGTTGGATTTATGGTAAAATTTATTTGGTATATTTTAAGCAAATATCGTATAGAAAGAGGGGACTACCCTAATTCATATAAAAAACGAAACGACAGGAGGAACATACGATGGCTGGAGACAAAAATAAACTGACAGAGAAACAGAGACAGATTCTCGAATATTTAAAACAGGAAATTTTGCAGAGAGGATTCCCGCCGTCTGTGCGTGAGATCTGCGAAGCGGTTTCCCTTCGTTCTACATCCTCGGTACATGCACATCTGGAAACACTGGAGCGGAAAGGCTATATCAAACGAGATGCAACAAAACCGAGAGCCATTGAAATCTGCGATGAAGGATTCCATACCGGCCGCCTTGGTGCAATCCAGGGAATTGCATCGGAAGACACCGCATCCCAGAGCGAGGTTGCACAGATTCCGCTGATCGGCAAAGTAGCTGCCGGAGAACCGATTCTTGCGGTAGAGAATATTGAAGGATATTTTCCGATGCCGGTAGACCGTCTGCCAAACGCAGAAACGTTCCTTTTAAAGGTACAGGGCGAAAGCATGGTAAATGCAGGTATTTTAGACGGTGACCTTGTTCTTGTGGAACAACAGGCAACTGCGGAAAATGGAGAAAAAATTGTCGCTCTGGTCAATGATTCCGCTACAGTAAAAACATTCTACAAGGAAGACGGTTATTTCCGCCTGCAGCCGGAAAACGATGAGATGGATCCGATCCTTGTGAATGATCTGCAGATCGTAGGAAAGGTAATCGGAGTATTAAGATTTTTATCCTGAAAAATAAAAGAAGAAAATAAAAAATGTTGTGAAAAAACGAACAAGAAATCGGCCTGTAAAATTCGGCGGTTTCAGAGGAAAAACCGGTGATTTCTGAAAGTAACTCTTCAACTATTCGAAAAACCTGCGTTTCCCGAATAGTTATATAGAAGAAATACTTCTTTCATTTTCCCGGTTTTCTGTTTAGAAAGGCTCATTTGCAGTTATGAAATCAAAAATTACGTATCACGAACAAACCGATATGGAAAATACACTGAAGCTCCGCGAGGTTCTGAAGACGCTTCCCTCTTTTACTTCCGAATTTTTCCGCGGCATCAGCACAACGACATCGACCAGCACACGGATCAAATATGCATATGACCTTCGGATCTTTTTTCAGTATCTGCAGAAAGAAAATCCGGAACTTGCCAAAATTCCCATGGATCAGATGTCCGTTGATGTGCTTGACCAGGTCACTGCACTTGATCTTGAGGAATACACAGAATATTTAAAGGCTTATATCGGTTCCCAGGAATCTTATACCACCAACGGGGAAAAAGGCCTGAAACGAAAATTGTCGGCACTTCGGACGTTCTATTCCTATTATTTCAAAAAGGAACTGATTGAGACAAATCCTACGCTGCTTATCGATATGCCGAAGCTCCATGAAAAAGAAATTATCCGTCTGGAGCCAAATGAGGTTGCGGAGCTTCTCGATTTTATTGAATCCTGCGGCGACGGGCTGAGCAATCATCAGCGGGCCTACTATGAAAAAACAAAGGAACGTGATTTTGCAATCATTACTCTTCTGCTTGGCACGGGAATCCGTGTGTCGGAATGTGTCGGGTTAGATATTGAGGATGTCGATTTTAAAAACAATGGCATCAAAGTGCTTCGAAAAGGTGGAAATGAAATGTTTGTCTACTTTGGAGATGAAGTTGCCGAGGCACTGAAAAAGTATATCGAAGTCCGCGCAGGTATTACGCCTGTGGCAGGACACGAACACGCACTCTTCTATTCAGCGCAGAGAAAACGGATCAACGTCAAGACGGTGGAAAATCTGGTGAAGAAATATGCGTCCCAGGTGACGACAACGAAGAAAATTACGCCGCATAAACTGCGTAGTACGTACGGTACGACGCTGTATCAGGAAACAGGCGATATTTATCTTGTTGCGGATGTCCTCGGCCATAAGGATGTCAATACGACGAAGAAACATTATGCTGCCATGGACGATGCAAGGCGCCGTCAGGCTGCCACAGCGGTACGGCTGCGGGAGTCCATGCCGGAGCATGAGGAATAAAAACATATCAGAAACCAAAAGAGGAATCAACAGGGATTATATCCCATTCGTTGATTCCTCTTTTTTATGGAGACGACTTCTCTCCTGCTTTTTTTAAGTTACTCCGCCTTAATTGCCCAGCGCATTTTCGTTGAACTTGCACGGCTGTTGCGGATGCATTCTTCTTTGGAAGGACGAATGACTTCTTTTGAATATTCGGAATAAATACCGATCTGATACAGTCCCTTCATGGACTTTTTCACAAGCCGGTCTTCGCCGGAATGGAACGTCAGAATTGCCGCTCTGCCGCCCGGAGCAAGAGCATCCGGAAGTTTTTCCATGAATGCTTCCAGAACCTCATATTCGTTGTTTACATCGATCCGCAGTGCCTGGAAGGTGCGGGCGCAGGATTTTTTGATGGCTTCTTTTTTCTCGTCTTTCGGAAGAAAATCCAGTGCTTCAGCGATCAGATCACGCAGTGCAAACGTAGTGTCAATTTTCTTTCCTTTCCGAAGTGCCCGCGTAACAGCCTGGGAAATTTCTTTTGCATACGGTTCATCGGCGTTTTCAATGAGCATGCCTTCCAGTTCATCGCGTGCAACCGTGCGCAGACGCTCGGCCGCGGAAATTCCTGCCTCCGGATTCAGGCGAAGATCCAGCGGTCCATCATATTTGTAGGAAAAGCCGCGCTCCGGATTATCAATCTGCATGGAGGAAACACCAAGATCCGCCAGAATGAAGTCAAAGGGGCCGTATTTGGCAGCAACCTGATCAATATTGGCAAAATTCTGATGAAGAATCGTTAAAATCTCAGGGCCGTACCCCTGCGCGGCCAGTCGTTCTTTTGTTTTTGCCATCTCGATCGGATCGACATCCAGCGCACAGAGATGCCCTTTTCCCTGCAGGCATGCAAGCATACGGGAGCTGTGGCCGCCGTATCCGAGTGTTGCATCAAGTCCGTTCTGTCCCGGCTCGATCTTGAGAAAATCGAGGATTTCATCTACGAGAATTGGGATATGCATGCCGGCCGGTGTGCTTCCCTTTTGGATCACATGCTCAATGGTCCCCTGATATTTCTCCGGATTCAGTTCTTTGTATTTCTCATTGTAATTCCGCGGATGTGTGCCTTTGTAGCGGACGCGGCGTTTGTGTTCTTTCTGTTCTTCCATAAAATGTTCTCCTTATACTTCAAATACATTTAATCGAACATGTGCGTTCGAATATTTTCCAGATCAATTGGTTCTCCTGTCATCGGCTGCAGAAAGTGCAGTTTCCAGGCATGGAGCGCGGCACGGGTACCGCCGTCGCGGACTCCGTAGAGCGGATCTCCGAAAAGTGGATGTCCAATAGATGCCATGTGAAGGCGGATCTGATGCGTGCGGCCGGTTTCCAGACGGCAGCACACGACGGCCCAGAAAGGATCCTGAAGGACAGCCTCGTAGTGTGTAATAGCCCACAGGCCGTTCCCTTCTTTACAGATACGCATTTTAGTGATACGTTTCCCAGACGGATCGAAAGAATCAGGGTCATCTCCTGGAATTTGCTCCATGGAAAGACGAATGGTTTCTTTTTGCGTTTCTTCGGAAAAGGGATGGTGTACCAGAGCCAGGTATTCTTTTTTCAGCGCGCCGCTCTCCCGCTGCCGGGACAGTCTGGCAGCAGCCAGCTGATTCTTTGCAAATAGTACCAGACCCGATGTATCTTTGTCAAGACGGCCGATGCAGCGGAGTTCAGAAGGCGCTGTCGGTGTTTTTAACAGGGATGCGGCAGCATGTGTCAGGGAATCGAAATAATGGCCGTGGGAAGCGTGGCAGACCATACCGGATGGCTTGTCTGCGACACAGAGATCACTGTCCTCATAGAGAATCCGTACGCCGGCAGAATCACCTGATACCGGCAGAACCTGATCTTCGGAAAGGTGGGGACACTTCTGCTCATATCGAAAAGTGATCGTATCTCCAGTCTGGACGACTGCATTTGTGCGGCAGGAAACACCGTTTTTCTGAATTCCATCCGGAATATATTTGGCATGGCGGATTTCACGTGGTGTCAGGTGCAGAAAACGTTTTAGAATTGTTTCCACCGACAGTCCCCCCTGTTCCGGAAGGACAAAGTGACACAGCTGCTGATAGTCAAATTGCGGCATAAAAGATTTTCTCCTCTTCACAAGTTCACATAATCATTTTATGTAAACTATATAAATACAAACAATTCAGTACGATGATGGTACACTATCTCTAGACAAAAACAGGTTTCACAGATCCTCTAAGATCACCGTAAACGGCCCATCATTCACCAGTGATACTTCCATCTCAGCCCCGAACACTCCCGTTTCGACAACAGGAACCTGTTCCCGTGCTTTCGCGACCATATATTCATACAGTTCTTCTGCTCTGTGCGGCTCGCCTGCTTCCGTGAAGCTTGGACGGTTTCCCTTTTTACAGTTGGCATACAGGGTAAACTGTGAAACCATCAGAAGCTGTCCATCCACATCTGCCAGGGACTTGTTCGTCTTTCCATTTTCATCTTCAAAAATACGCAGTCCCAGCAGTTTTTTCATATACTTGTCTGCTGTTGCTTCATCGTCCCCCTGGCCGACACCGATCAGAACCAGAAAACCTTTCTGAATCGATCCGACAACCTTCTCTTCCACCGAAACACTTGCTCTTTTTACACGTTGTATAACAATTTTCATCTTTAAAATCCTTTCATAAAATGACCCTCCTCTTATTTTTAAGAGGAGGGTCGTTTCTCCTATGTTCTGTTTTGATCAGGTGCTGAAAATCTTGCGGATTCCCGCTTCTTTAACTTCAATTGCCTGTTTGATCATATCTACGGTTCCATCGATACCGAATACACTGCTGTTCAGGCAAAGATCGTAGCTGTCTACCTCGCCCCAGCGTTTGCTGGTGTAGTAATTGTAATAGCTTGCACGCTGTTTGTCGATCTTTGTGATCTTGTCTTTTGCTTTTGCATCGGAAAGATCATACAGCTTTGCGATACGGCGGATACGATCCTGCATATCTGCTTTGATAAAGATACTCAGTACGTTTGGATTTTCCTCCAGTGCATAGTCTGCACAGCGGCCTACGATGACGCACGGGCCATCCTGAGCAATCTTCTTGATGGCATCAAACTGTGCCAGAAATACCTTCTGGTTCAGCGGCATATCCATCATGGTAGATCCATAGCCGAAGGAGTAACTGTCCATAACCAGAGAGTATAAAAAGCTGTTGGTTGGTTTTTCATCGTGGTTTTCGAACAATTCCTGGCATAATCCGCTGTCCTTTGCTGCTCTCTCCAGCAGCTCTTTGTCATAGTACTTGATTCCCAGGTCATCCGCTAAAATCTTACCAATGGAATGTCCGGCGCTTCCGTACTGACGTCCAATCGTTATGATAGTTTTCATATAATCCGCTCCTTTCCATTCCGTCACAATAATCTGCTTTCACAGATGTAGTAACTCGCGTTTTTTCGTTACATCCAGTATACTACAGAATTCACAGAAAGTACAGAACATTTTGATAAAACTTATACAAATTAACTATATACTTTTTGAAATATCATTCTTTTTAAGCAGTTTCAGACATTTTTTCGAAACTGCAGCAACAGATTGGAAAAATATTCCGGAATCGGCGCCTCAAACTCCATATAGGCACCGGTCCGTGGATGGATAAATCCAAGTACCATCGCATGCAGCGTCTGTCCCTGCAGGTTTTTCACCGGGCATTTCTTCGGGCCATAAACCGCATCGCCAAGCAGCGGATGCCCGATACTTGCCATATGGACACGGATCTGATGCGTCCGGCCGGTTTCCAGCTGGCATTCAATATACGTATAATTTCCAAAGCGTTCCAGCACACGGTAATGTGTGACCGCCGGTTTTCCGTTCCGTTCATTAATCGCCATCTTTTTCCGGTCTGTCGGATGGCGGCCGATTGCACCGCGCACGGTTCCCTCGTCCTCTTTCAGATTCCCATGGACAATTGCCCGGTACTTTCGGGTAATGGAATGTACAGAGAGCTGTTCTGCGAGGCTCTGGTGGGCGAAATCGCTCTTACAGATAACCAGGGCACCCGTTGTGTCCATATCGATTCTGTGGACGATTCCGGGGCGCAGAACGCCGTTGATGCCGGAGAGATTTCCGCGGCAGTGATACAGAACCGCATTGACCAGTGTTCCGCTGCTGTGTCCTGCCGCCGGATGTACGACCATCCCCTTGGGCTTATTGACGACCAGAAGATCATCATCCTCGTACAGAATATCAAGCGGAATGTTTTCTGGATCCACGTTCAGTTCTTCCGGTTCCGGCAGAAGCACCAGAACGGCATCACCGGCGGCAACCTTACTGCTTGCTTTCTGCGTTTTTCCGTTGATCGAAACCTTTCCGTCTTTTAAAAGCTTCTGCAGAAAAGAACGGGAACAGTCCGAAAAAGATGCGGCCAGGCACTGATCAATCCGTTTTCCGTCAAAATCCGGTGTAACTTCCAAAATCCGTTCTTCTTCAGCCATCGGACTCCTCCTTTTTGGCGTTTTTATGCAGAAATGCGAAGTCTTCGTCCTTGTAGTACAACAGATACAGCAGTAAAAAGACAGCGACCGATACGGTGACATAAATATCAGCTACGTTAAAAACCGGAAAGTTGATCAGCGAAACGTAGATGAAATCAACGACATAGTGATTCAGAAAACGATCGTAAAAATTTCCGACCGCACCAGCCGTCAGAACAGTCAGCACGGCAAAAAGCGGTAAAAAGCGGCGTGTCTTTGGAAGCTTGTAAAAGACGATCACCATAACGATCAGAAACAATACCGTCATCATAGCAAACAGCCAGTACTGATCCTGCAGAAGTCCGAATGCCATACCGCGGTTTTCCAGATAAAACAGCTCCAAAACCCCTGGAATGAGCTCGATCGACGGCTGGTCCTTCAGATACTGCACTGCCAGTGATTTTGTATACTGATCTGCTGCAAGCAGAAGGACAATCGCTGCCGCGCAAACCAGATAAACGGCCAGCGGAGAAAGTTTTTTACTCTTCATCGATCAGATCTCCATTAATAGAATTGATAGCTTCCAGCATTTCTTCATCTGTAACCGTGCGGTCCACCACAGCATGGCCGACAGACTCCAGAAGGATGAATTTGATCGTACCCTGTTCCATTTTCTTGTCCGATTTTGTTGCAGCCAGAATATCTTCCGATTTCAGGCCGTCCACGGTGATTGGCAGATAGAAACCGACGTTCATATCACGAATCTCGTAAAACTCTTCATCGGAGAGATAACTTCTCTTGTAGGAAATATAGGCAGCAGCAACGGTTCCAAGTGCAACGCACTGGCCATGGAGCAGTTCGAAGTTTTTGAGCTTTTCAATGGCATGACCGATCGTATGGCCAAGATTTAAAACGGCACGCTCTCCCTGTTCTGTTGGGTCATTTTCTACAACCTGGCGTTTGATATCGCAGCATTTCTGGATCATTTTCGTTAATACCGGCTCAATCCGCTCTTCGATCTCAGACATGTGATTGATGGTCCAGATGTAGAATTTTTCATCGCGGATCAGACCTGTTTTCAGGACTTCTCCCATACCGCAGGCAAACTGTTCGCCGTTCAGGGATTTTAAGGTTGCCATATTCATATAGACAAGACGTGGATGATGAAATGCACCGACCATATTTTTGTACTGGTCGAAATCGACGCCCGTTTTTCCTCCAACGCTGGAATCTACTTGTGCAAGCAGTGTCGTCGGAAGCTGGATGAAATCAATGCCGCGCAGATACGTTGCCGCCGCATAGCCGGTCAGATCCCCAACGACACCGCCGCCGAGTGCGAATAAAATGTCTTTTCTCTCAAAGTGGTTTTCAATCAGATGCGTGTACAGATCTTTGACGGTATCCAGATTTTTGCTTGCTTCACCAGCCGGGAAAACAAATGCGGTTACGGTCTCAAACAGCGGGGACAGTACATTTTTTACCTCTTCCAGATACAGTTCTGAAACCGTGCTGTCTGTGACAATGCAGGCCTTTTTTGCAGGGAGTTTTAAGTTCTCCACACAGCCGGCGAGGCGTTCGTAGCTGCCGTCCCAGACAATTTCATAAGAAAATTCAGTAGATGTGCCTTCTCTTTTAACGGTAAGTGTTTTCATAATTTATGCCTCCTGTATGTTCTTTCATGAAAAAAGCATCAGAATCCTGCATCTGATGCTTTTCCTTTGTTACTAAGTAAATCAATAATTGATCCAGTGGATCCATTTTAATTTACTGCAAAGATAATTTTCTTTAATAATCGGTACGGATATTTGGAAGATCAAAAGCTCCGCTTAAGATATCCTGGATGTCGCCGGAAATTTCTACACTGGACGGTGTCAGGATGAAAATATAGCTGGAAACTTTCTGCAGACTTCCGCTCATGCAGTAGCATGCACCACAGCAGAAATCAATGATTCTCTGGGCAATATCCACATCAATGCCTTCTAAATTAAGGACAACGGTACATCCGGCCAGAAGCGTATCCGCGATTTCACGGGTATCCTCCATGGAAGCCGGTTTGATGACGCATACTTCCATATTTAATGCACCTGCTTTCTTTCTCATTGGAGTAACTTTCGAGGAAACCGGGGCAGCTGGCTTTGGAGCTCGTGCAGCAGCAGCCTGGCTTGAAGCGGTGGTCTTTGGCGCCGGCTGTTTACGCGGTGCAGTGTGAACCGGTTTCGCCTGCAGCTCTTCCTCTTCGTCCTCATCCTCGTTCTCCAGTTTACGGAAGAAACGTTTCTTTGGTTTTTCTTCTATATCATCGTCTTCTTCATCGAAGAAGCTATCCGAATCAGCATCCTCTTCCTCGTAATCGTCGTTCAGCCGGATGGCATCCAGAAATTTGTCTAAAACACTCATTCTTATACTCTCCTATTTTTAGTCCTGTGGCATTTGGCCAGACAGCCGTGCAGAATGCGCGGGGTCACTCTTCTTGGAAAGGCTTCCTGTTATCTTTTACTGTAATCCCGTTCGCCAAAGACTCCGGTTCCAACCCGTACTAAAGTGGCGCCTTCTTCTACTGCTACTTCGTAATCGCCGGTCATGCCCATGCTCAAAATGGCCATACGTACATTATTAATGTTTTTGGCGGCAATGTCAACACTTAATTCCTTTAATTTGCGAAAAACCGGACGATTTTCTTCTGGATCTTCCACATACGGTGCAATGGTCATAAGTCCCTCCACATGAATTGCCGGAAGTTTTGCGATTTCTTCAATCAATGGAAGGGTTTCCTCTACGGAGACACCAAACTTGCTTTCCTCGCCGGCAACGTTTACCTCGATCAGGATCGGGATTTCGCAGTTGTGCTTTACCGCTTCCTCACTGATTGTTTTTGCCAGACGAAGAGAATCGACAGAATGAATCAGGGCAACTTTTCCTGCAATGTATTTTACTTTATTCCGCTGCAGATGACCGATCATGTGCCAGTGGATATCCTTTGGCAGCACTTCCTCTTTTTCTGTCAGCTCCTGCACTTTGTTTTCACCGAAATTGCGTTCGCCAAGATCATAGATTTCGGAAAGCATTTCGACCGGTTTTGTCTTGCTGACCGCAATCAGGGTAACTTCCTCCCGGTTCCGTCCGGCTCTTTTGCAGGCTTCTGTAATTTTCTTCTGGACTTCTTCATAGTTCTCTTTCAGCATATCTTTCTAACCTCCAGTATTTAATGCACAATATCTTCTTCACTGACGGTGGATGCATTTTCCACAATATAATCATACTGCGAAATGCCGTATTGCGTTTGTTTTTTTATGATAGAATACTCCGCATTCTGATCGACGATCTGAATTTTGCGGAATACAGCATATCCTTTGTTGATGCAGTAAACACCCTGCAGCGGAACCGTTTCTCCAATCTGATACGTTGTGGCGGAATCCTGTGCACAAAGTATATCTCCATCATTAAAAGCGGCCATGTCGACGTAATATTCGACCGGATTATCATTTTCATCATTGACCTGCTCATAGATCGTGGCGTTTACAAATTCTGTCACCGGCTGTCCGTTATCATCCAGCATGACATTTCCTTTTTTATCGGTCTTTTCCCGCAGGAAACCGGAAGAATTGCTGTCTCCGCCCTGTACGAGCATCTGCGCCGGGATTTTATAGAAATCTTTTTTCGTGATGGCAGTATTTGGAATTTTCAGTCCGCTTCCAGTGTTTGTGACCAGCTCTACTGAAAGAAAACGGTCTTCCGCATAACGGATCATCCCGCTTGTAAACGAAATGACAGCATAGTTCTGATCGTTAATGGACTTTAGATTCAGTGTTCCCGTCTGTGTTTTTCCGTCTTTCAGAAATTTAACTTTTATCGTACTGAAATTGGAAAGTGTAACGACCTGCTTATTCGTCACCGGAACGGCAATTTCCCACTGCTCATCTGTCACCAGACGGTATACTGCATTTCCAGGCTCCGTCTGCGCGCCGGAATCAAAGGAAACCACAGAGGCTTTCGTAGAGAAAAGCTCCGGCGTAAGGCTGTCCTCCGTATAGCTTTCATATCCATCACTGCCGTAGACGACAACACCGTCCTGATCTGCATAAAATATCGTCTGTGATGAGGAGTCTCCGTTTTCAGCGGCAGCGGCAAGCAGCTTTGCGGAAAGTTCTGTTTTCAGCTGATAAATGCCGGAAAAGGAACTGGAATCATAATCAGAAGAAAAACGTGCGAGCGAGGAACGAAGCGACGTTCTCGTTGCCGCATCTGCCGAAATACCAGAGGTATCGGCATTTTCTGTTGCGGAAATCCCGTAAACAGCGCTTCCGCGGCTGATTTTCGATGCATTTGGGGTATAGAACTGAACATATCCGCTGCCGGAGGAAAGCTGCACACTCTCTGTCCGCATGGCGAATGCGGTATAGGTATCATTCCGGGATAAAGTTCCCTGCACAACCTGAAAAGATTTGATATGATCGGCGGTCAGGTAAAAGAAAAGTGAAACTGCCATATAGAAAAAAAGGCTCCAAAGATGATATTTCCAATATTCAACGCCGGAAAAGGGAAACGGATTCTCGAATGCCGGCGGCTGTTCTTTTTCTGCTTAGACAAAATGTATGCTCCTTTTATTGTTTAATCCATGCGCTAAAAGGACGGTGCCGTAAGCGCCGTCCTTTGGTTTTGTCGCTATGCAATTATTATAATACAGTTTTGGTTACAGTGCAACGATAATCTTATCCTGCATGCCTTCCGGAAGCTCTTCTTTATCCATGGAGACACTTAATACGAAGGTAATGTTATACTGCTTGCCAATGCCTTCCAGCTGTTCAACACAATCTGTGATGTCCTCTCCTTCCAGTTTTGCTACTTTCAGGAAGCTGTCGAGATAAACGCTTGCGAGATCGTGGTCCTGAGAAACGATACCGCAGATAAATCCGATAAATTCATCACTGTTTTTCAGAGGATAGTCGGTTGCGGAAATCAGACGTACTTTGTTGTTTAATTCAAACATGTGCTTTGTGCTCTTGTCAATATACACGATATTTCCGTTTGCGGTTTTTACCTCTGCATTTACTTTGTCTAACAGCTGTTTTGTTTTGCCTTTTCCCTTCTTGCCTACAATTAATTGAACCATAGCAGTTTCCTCCTTAGATTAGAATAAGATATTTTCACCAAAAACCTTTAAGTTCATGGTTTGATTATAGTACAATTCACCAACGTTTTCAATGGTAAAATGAAAAAATTCTGAAAAATCTTCTAATTCGCAGGGAAAGGAACTCTGTTTTTCTGAACGGATACGACAATCTCCCGGATAGGCAGAAAAAACGCCGTCCGGGGGATTGCAAAAAGATTACGTCAGGAGTTGATATTGGAAAGAAGAGTGTTCATGTCCTCGTACAGTTCCACTTTTGTTGATGCATGAAGAATGACAGAGATAAACGGTTCTCCGTATGCATTCTGGGATACCAGTGCCAGGCAGGAACCGGCCTCATCGGTCGTTCCGGTTTTTCCGCCGAGCACCGTCACATTTTCCGGTGCGTTTTTCTCTCCGGTCAGATATTTGTCCGTGGAGCTTAAATAGATCGTTCCCGCCGTACCGTCCGCATGCGTCATGTTCAGCGTGTAGGAAGACATTGACATCGTATTCTGGAATTCCGTATGCTGATAGGCAGCATACAGCATCAGATAAACATCATATGCAGTAGTGTAATGATTCTCATTGTGAAGACCGTGCGGGTTTGCAAAATGCGTACCGGTCATGGCAAGGGAAGCTGCCTTATCGTTCATCATCTGAACGAAATTCTCTACACTTCCGCCTACCTGGCGGGCAATCGCCATAGCAGCATCGTTGGCAGAATAAATCAACAATGCATGGAAAAGCTGATCCATCGTTACCGTATCGCCCACGGCCAGTCCACTCATCTGGGATCCATCTTCCAGCGCAAGATCCTCTTCTGTGATCGTTACCTGCGTATCCGGCTGGTTGTATTCCATGGCAAGGAGAGCCGTCATGATCTTCGTGATGCTGGCTGGGTAGACCTGATCATACATATTCTGCGCGAACAATACTTTTTTGTGATCCAGATCAAACAGTCCGGCCTTTACCTGTGAAGAAAACGAGATATCATTCAGCGGTACGCTCGTCTCACCGACACAGAGATCGGCAGAGAGCGTTTCAGCCTGAAACCGTTTTTCTGCCGAAAGCGGATCGGAGGCGAGCACCATACTTCGCGCAAACGGCTCTGTAATGTCCATCTGGCGGTCCTGACGGTACAGTTTCACACCGATCAGAACTGCAATAACAGCAACACAGACACCCGCGCCGATGATCAGGCGGTTTAAAATATGTTCGGTTTTTTCCGGAGCAGTCCCGTTTTTCTCCGTTACAGGCAGTTTCTGTTCTTTTTCTGTAGTATTAGTCGTTTCTCCGGTAGATTTCACGCCAGTCCATTTCTCCTCTGTCTAATGATTTGATCAGCATTTCTGCCGTTGCAAGATTGGTGGCAAGCGGAATGCTGTGTACGTCGCAGAGACGGATAATCCGATGGACATCCGGCTCATGCTGTTTCGGCTGTTCCGGATCCCGCAGGAAAATCACAAGATCCAGATCATTCTGTTCAATCTGAGAACCCATCTGCTGAACGCCTCCAACGTGTCCAGCCAGATATTTGCGGACGTTAAGTCCGGTTGCCTCTTCTACCAGACGGCCGGAAGTTCCGGTTGCGTAAAGAGTATGCTTGGCAAGTACCGAGCGGTAGGCGATACACAAGTTCTGAAGCAGCGTTTTTTTTGCATCATGCGCGATCAATCCGATGTTCATTGATGGTTTTCCTCCTTAGTAATTCATAGTTTCTGGTTACAAAATCCCGGTTCTGCAGTCCGACATTCAGGACAAGCCCCATTCCGATGTAAAGTGTTACAAGGGATGTCAGTCCATAGCTGACGAACGGAAGCGGTGTACCGGTGTTCGGCAGGATTCCGGTTGCAACACTGATATTCAGAAAGCTCTGAAAGGCAATGAGTCCTGCCATACCGCAGCAGATCAACGTTCCTGACAGATCTTTTGCTTTCCGGGAAGTCCGGATGCATTCGACGAGAATCAGGAACAGGAGCAGGATGATTCCGCAGCATCCAAAGAAACCAAGTTCCTCTCCTGCCACTGCAAAAATAAAGTCATTATGGTTCTGGGAAACGAAATTTCCCTTATTTGCGGAAGAAACTTTATTGTTGTTGAGTCCTTTTCCGGTCAGCTTTCCGGAACCGATGGCTGTAATGGAATTCTGCTGCTGGAGACGGCCGTCGGCGTTGTCGGCATCATCGCTTAACCAGTCCTGAATTCGCCCAAGCTGATAACCAATCGTCTTGTCAAGAGCCGCCGGAAGCTGGAAATTCACCTGCGTAATGACAAGCAGAAGCGCAAGTACCAGTGCTGAACCGGAAACCAGAACAACGGCGATAACTTTGTAGCTTAAGCCCGCCACATACATCATAAAGCAGAACAGAACCATGACCGTAATCGTATTTTTCAAATCCGGCTGACGGTAAATCATAACGAGCGGCGGAATCAGAAGCCCGATCGCGGTAAAAATGGTTTTCGCCGTATTCAGATCTTCTTCATGCTTCATCAGAAACATCGCAAAAAACATGATCAGAAAGATTTTTGACAGCTCGGTCGGCTGAAACTGAAAGCTTCCGATCTGAATCCAACGGGTCGCACCAAACGTGTTTTTTGCGGTAGAACCGCCGAGATAAAGAACGCCAAGCATCATCAGATTTCCGATGTAAAGAACCCAGTAAAAATTCAGAAGCCAGCTATAGTCAAGCAAAGAGACAATAATCATGATGACTACGCCCAATACGACTCCGATGGCCTGTTTTTTCTGGTCTGCACTGTCTGCACTTCCGATCAGAAGCACACCAATAATGCTGATGGCAATCAGAAGAATGACCAGCCGGAAATTATAATTTTTCAGCTTATATCGTCTTAACATGATACTCCTCGTTTCTTTTCAATGGTATTTTCGCTGTCAGTATGACAGGGGTTGTTTGTGTAATGGTGACGGAAATTTCATCCGCCTCAACGGTAAGGTATTTTCCTGCAGCAGCAGAAAGATCATTTTTCAGCATCTGAAGCGATGCCGGAGAACAGTTCAGACGTTCTGCCATTAAAAGATTGGACAGACGTTCTTTTGCAACGAGGCCGGAGTGCGGCTTTCTGCCTGAAAATAAACCCATACCAGTTCCCTCCTATCGCCCGAATACGCGGCGGAAAAATCCCTTTTTGCTGTCAAGATCCAAGTAGGGAACACTCTCCCCGAGGATCCTGTGGCTGATATTCGTAAAGGCTTCTCCTGCCTTGGAACCGCTTCCAGCGATCGCTTCGCCCTGGTTGGTGGCGATTACTACCTGCTCATCATCGGGCAGAATGCCGAGCAGCGGAACAGCAAGAATTTCCTGTACATCATCCACCGACATCATTTCACCGCGTTTTACCATATCCGGCCGGATACGATTGATGACAAGAGAGATATCCCTCAGATCCTGCGCCTCCAGAAGGCCGATGATGCGGTCCGCGTCCCGGATGGCCGAAACCTCCGGCGTAGTCACAACAATTGCCTTATTGGCACCGGCAACTGCATTTGCAAATCCCTGCTCAATGCCTGCCGGACAGTCAAGAAGAACAAAATCAAAGCTCTGTTTTATTCATCGCAGAGTTTTTTCATCTGCTCGGGCGTTACGCTTGTCTTGTCCCTCGTCTGGGCAGACGGGAGAAGGTAGAGCTGCTCGTACCGTTTGTCGCGGATTAGCGCCTGCTTCATCCGGCAGTTGCCCTCCACAACATCCACAAGATTGTAGACAATCCGGTTTTCAAGGCCGAGCACGACATCCAGGTTTCGAAGACCGATGTCGGTATCTACCATCACAACTTTCTTTCCAAGCTGTGCCAGCCCGATTCCGATATTTGCTGCGGTTGTCGTCTTTCCGACGCCGCCTTTTCCTGATGTAATTACAATGACTTCACTCATCTGGAACCTCCTTGTTGAAAACTGTTCTGCATTTTCATGCCGCAGGATGCGTCCAAACCTTTGTTTAAAAACGCATCCTTTCTCTTTTGCAGCTTTCTTCCCAGGCTTCGTTTCTGCCGGAAAAATTCCTTAGTCTGCTCTCACGCTTGCAACACCGTTGGAGTTTGCCTGACCGGACAGAATATCGTCTGAGAGGCCATAGTAATAATCTAAGATATCCTTAGCTACCAACTCTGCGTTCATAGAAGAATATCCAAACGGAATGCGGACGGCAAGAGCAATATCGTCTCTGCTCTCATAGTGAGAGAAGCCGATAAACAGTCCATGGTTTGCACGTGTACGGTCTTCCTGCGCGGTACCGGTTTTTCCGGAAAGCTCTACCGGCCAGGATTCCGGGAAAATGGCCGCATTGGATACGCTGATTACTTTTCGCATGCCTTCGTGTACCAGATCCCAGATGTTGGAATCAACATCCATTTCTGAATTTACCGTCGGGCCGAAATCTGCGCCCATATCGATGTCATTGCCATCCGAATCCGTTGCTTTCTGCAGAAGGGAAAGATTATAAACCGTACCGGAATTTGCAATCGTTGTGACATAGCGTGCAAGCTGTGTCGTCGTATAGTTGTTGGTACCCTGACCAATCGAGGAAGGGATCGGGAGGGAATCGGTTACATTCGGATCGGTTTCCGAAATTTCGATTCCAGTCTTTTCATCCAGCTTAAACATATCGGCATATTTCTGGATCATTTCCAGAGAGCGCTTCTGTTTAAAGGTGCCGTTCTCATCGAGTCCCAGACGATATCCAAGCGTACAGAAGAACACGTTGCAGGAGTTCTGGATGGCACCGACAATGTTCAGATCTCCGTGGCCGCTCAACTGATGGCAGTGGACATAGTCAGATTCGTTGACAAGTCCTTCCCCGAACAGACCGTTGCAGTTGATGGTACTGGTCGGAGTAATTATGCCTTCGCTTAATCCGGCAACCGCCATCAGCGGTTTAAAGGTGGAACCAGGAGCCGTCTTCTGCTGGGTTGCTTTGTTGTACAGCGGGCTGGATTCATCGGTATTCAATTTTGCCCAGTATGCGGTATCCATCTGGTTTGCCAGGCGGTTGTTGTCGTAGCCAGGATAGGAAACACAGGCTAAAATAGCACCGGTATTCGGGTCCGTAATGACAGCAGAACCGGAACACGGATCGAGTGCAAGCTGTGCCGGGGTGATTTCCAGTTTGGCGATTTTATCGGACAGAAGCTGGAACGGTGTCATATTTCCTGCAACATAAGCGGCATAATCGTCATCCTCTTTCGTCAGAAGGTTCTGATCATACATCAGATTGCAGATATCATAGCCATCGAGCATATCCTGCAGCAGCATATAGTGATACATCTTTTTTGCAAATGTTGTATTGTTTGCCAGACGGTCCAGAATAACCTCCGTCAGCTTCTGATAAACCTCCTGAGAATCCAGGTAGGCATCATCCTGCGTCAGTGCTGAGACATCAATCCAGTTCTGGCTTGCCGCATACGTCAGATAATCACGAAGAGAAATCGTTCCGTCATTCCATGCCTGATAGGTGGCGTCTTTCTCATCAATTGCTGTTGAAGAAAGAATACCCATCGTACTGGAAAGCAGCTTATCCACGATGAAGGTCTCATATTCCTGCATTTCATCGCTAAGGTCGTTGTAAACGGTTGCTGTTTCAACGGTTAGTTCCTGCGTAATCTCGGCAAGCACCTGCTGGAGCTTCTGCTGGAACAGTGCATAGATCCGCTGCTCACGCTCCGTGGCATCCGCCGCCGAGAAATGGGAAATATCAATCGTGCTGTTTTCGATCAGTGCATTGTATACATCGTAAATTGGAATCGGAACGGCATCCGTATTGGCAAGTGTTGAGGTATCAACGGATTTTACATCACTCAGATACTGTTTCAGAATGCCGGCAATTCTCTGTTCCAGAATTTTATATACCGCAATCTGCAGGTCATAATCAATCGAAAGATAGACGTTATTTCCCTGTTTTGGCTCAACCAGGGATCCTTCTACCGTTTCCAGCTCTTTTCCGACGTTATTAACGATAATCTCTTCTGATCCGTCGGTTCCCTGAAGGATTGTCTCCATATACTGTTCCAGACCAGATTTTCCGACGATGGATTCCGTGGAATACGTTTCTTCTTTTCCCTGGCTCTTCAGCTCTTCATTCAGTTCTGTCAGCTCGTCTGAGGACGCCTGGCCCGTATAACCGATCAGAGAGGAAAAATACTTTCCGTCATAATATACACGCTCGGAATCTTCCGAAATGCTGACACCCTGCAGAACATCTTCATTCTCTGCAATCGATGCAGTTGTATTGCTGCTGACGCCGGAAGCAACTGTCACGCGGACATACTTCTGATAATTCGTCTGTTTCATCTTATAGCGGATCACCAGAATTTCCAGACGCTCCTGATTGGAAAGAGAAAGGACCGCATTTCCGGATTCGTCTGTCTGGTATGGAAGACCATACTCTTCAAAATCTTTGGCAGAATATGCGTATTTTTCATCGTCAGAATAGGCATCCAGGCCAAAGCCGTCCGGTCCGGCAAGAAATGTCATCAGCGTTTCGGCACTGGAACTCTTCTGTTCTGCCGTCATATCGTCGATTTTCTTCTGTCCATAAATGTCTGCACGGAAACGGTCGCGGGTCGTTCCCTCTTCACCTGTAAAAACAAACGCACCGTTCTCATCCACTTCAATCGGGAAGGTGCTGGTGTCAATCGAGTCTCCGTTTGCACGAATCAGCTTACAGAGACGATAGAGTTCTGCGTTCAGAGAGAGAATACGTTCTTTTGTCGTGTTGTACGTTCCGTTATCCTCGATGGTTACGGAGTAGGAAACCTTATTTCCAGCGATCAGTTTTCCGTTCCGGTCATAAATATTTCCTCTTGTACTATCAAGGGTTCTGGTTTTTGTGATTTGCAGTTCAAAATTATCCGCATACTCTTCTCCATGCACCACCTGCAGGATAAAAAGTCTTCCGATCAGGACGGCAAACATAGCAAGGAAAACCACACCAAGCAATAGGGTGCGGTTTTCACCGAGTCTGCGGAAAAGTTTTCTTATCTTCTTAGCCATGGCGACTGTTGTCCTTCCATTTCATTTTCGGTCAGTTTACGGTTGATGATAAATAAAAGCCGGTAAAGCAGAATGGAGAGCACTACCGTGTATACCATTTCCGGCAGAATAATATGCGCCAGATAATCGAAAAAGTGCAGGCGCACGCGCAGCAGGAACTGCAGCACATACATCAGCAGACTGTAGACAAGATCGCTGGCAGCGACCAGTACAATGTGTACCTTAATATCATCGTCATAGAAGACTTTGCAGAAAAAGCCATTCAGATAACCGATATACATGTAGAGCAGTGCGTAAAATCCAAACAGGCTGCCGTAGAACAGATCAATCATCAGACCGCTGAAAAATCCGACCATCAGTCCCTCTTTTTTTCCGCGCATCAACCCAAAGGCGGACGTCAGAATCAGAAGAAGGTTCGGCGTTACGGACGCGATCTGAAAATACTGAAATACAGTTGTCTGTAACAGGAAAGCTGCCAGAATCAGAAAGGCAAGCGTGATTTTTCTGCGCATTTACTCTCCTCCCTGCTGTTTTAATTCTTTGATCACGAGAACTTCCTGAATATGTTGAAAATCCACAACAGGAATGATGTATCCCTTTTTCGTCAGGTGATTGGAGTCCTCGGTGATTTCACTGACATAGCCGATCAGAATACCGCGGAGGTATTTATCACTGATGTTCGATGTCACAATCTTTTCGCCCTCAGCTACCGTGTCGGTTGTATTCAGCTGGGAAAAGGCAAGCTTTCCGTCGCTGATCAGGCGCAGATCACCCGATACAATACACGTATCCGAGGTAGATGCTGTCATGGCGCTCACGGAACTGGAGTCATCAATGATAGAGCGGACAGTAGCGGAATTGGAACTTACCTCCTCAACAAGTCCAACAAGGCCGCCGTCTGCAATAACGTTCATATCTTTCTGAATCCCGTCATTTGATCCTTTGTTGATGACAAAGGTATCATACCAGTTGCCCGGATCCTTTGAGATGACCTGTGCTGCTACTTTTTCATATTCCGAGTAGGACTGGTCCAGCTGATACAGCTCCTGAAGACGCTGCAGCTCCTGCTGCTCCTGTACAAGCTGATTGTTTTCCTCAGTCAGATCCGTGACCTTCTGTTCAAGCTCCTCTTTCTCGGCAGACAGTTTTTTGACGTTCTGGAAACCGGTCAGACAGTCTGTCAAATACGCACCGATCTGGTTAATTCCGTTCTGAAACGGGATGATCACAAAGCCTGCGGCTTCCCGGATCGGCGTGACCGGCATTTTGTCTGCTGCACTGCCTAAAATGCCGGAGAGACACAGGAACGTCATGATGAAAAGTAAATGTTTGCTTTTTAGCTGAAATTTTTTCTTCTTATTCATAGCGGGTCCTTTTTGATAGATTTACTTCTTTTTATTTACCGTGTAAGCCCAGCGATGCAGCGCATCGTGCGTGATCAGTTCCTTGAGCCCACAGATGGTACAGAGGTCATAATACTGGGAAAGCTGCACCGGACAGCCGAGCTGTCTCGAAAGATAGCGGTCAATGTTCGGAATCCTTGTGCTTCCGCCGGTGATGTAAATACCCTCTTTCTGGATATGATCGTGGATCTGCGGCGGTGTACGCTCCAGCGCATGCTTGATTTCCTCGCCGATCTCATTAACACCGGAAAGGAGTGCTTCGTTTACGAGGGAAGAAGTAATGATCCCTTCCATTGGAAGACCGGATGCACCATCTACGCCGCGCACCTTCCGCGCCTCTTTTTTGTCTGTTCCAAGATCCGCCAGCGCAATCTTGACACGTTTGGCTGTTTTGGAGCCAATCTGGAAATTGTTTTTGCGTCGGTTCAGATTGCATATCGATTCGTTGAACTGTTTTCCGCCTACCGGGATGATTCTGGAAAAAATAACCCTCGCGTTGGCGATAACAGAAATCTCTGTGCTCTGCGCTCCGATGTTGACAATCATGGAACCCTTCGTGCGGTTGATCGGAATGCCAAGTGCCAGCGCATCCGCGATTGGTTTATCCACAAGATACATGCGGCAGTTTTTTAAGGCTCCCTTATGTGCAATCGTATAATAAGAACGCCGTTCAATCTCTGTCATATCGCAGGGAACTGAAAAATACAGCTCCGGGCGGTATCCCATGTGGCGCGTACAGCGATGGAGAAGCGTGTGCAAAACGGCTTCTACCATCAATACATTCGCAATGCGTCCGTTGCTCATGGGGGTAATTACCTCGATATTGGAAGGCGTTCTCTCGTGCATTTCATATGCGTAATTTCCAACGGCAATCACCTGTTCGCGGTTGCGTATGGCAATCATATTTTTTTCTTTTGTGATTGTGTCTTTCTTCAGGTCATAGATTTTGACGGTACTGGTGCCAAGGTCTATGCCGTATACATTTCGAATCTGCATCGTGTTCCTTTAACTTGTTCCCTTCCTTTGGGCATTTCTGCCTCGGATTTTCGGGATCAGATTCCCTGTTCCAGCATACTGGTATAACAGTGATCCCCGATAATAATGTGATCCAGCAGGGTAATGCCGAGCATTTCGCCCGCCCGCCGGATCTGCCGTGTCACGGTAATATCGTCACCGCTTGGTTCCGGGATTCCGCTTGGATGGTTGTGAACCAGCAGAATATGAACCGCACGGAACTGCAGTGCCGCAAGAAAAAGCTCCCGCGGCGAAATCATCGTCGCATTGACCGTTCCTCTTGTGATTTCCTTTTCTCCGAGAAGCTGATTTTTTGTGTCCAGCATCATGCAGAGAAGAACCTCCTGATCCTCGTGGCGGAGACGTTCCATGTAATAATCCGCAATGGAAGCCGGATCATGAAAGCAGAGACCTTTTCTTGCTCCGGCCGCGGCCATTCGTTTGGAAAGCTCACCGATGCACTGGAGCTGGATCGCTTTTACTTCCCCGACTCCGCGGATCTGCAGAAGTTCCTGTCTTGTACAGTGATAGAGTCCTAACAGGCCCTCCTCTTTTCCGGGAAGGGAAAGAATTTCTCTTGCGAGCTCCAGGGATGTTTTTCCCCTTGCCCCACATCGTAAAATGACAGCCAGAAGCTCCGCGTCGGAAAGACTTTCCGGGCCGTTTTCCAGGCATTTTTCATATGGCTGTTCCATCGTCGGCAGGTTTCGTAATCCATTTTTTCTCATGTATTCCTCCCACCACTCTTCCGGGAATTTTCATGGAATACATTGGTTTGAATCACCCATCATTCTAGCACAACTTTCCGCAGATGTATAGGAATTATGAAAAATTCATATATTTTTTTGCAATTTCCTCTGCCGTTTTTAATCCGTCCATGGCTGCGGAAGTGATGCCTCCCGCATAGCCTGCGCCCTCTCCGCACGGGTAAAGACCGGTAAGCGACGGACTTTCGAGCGTTTCATTTCTTACAATGCGGACCGGTGACGAGGTACGCGCTTCCACGCCGGAAAGAACGGCGTCCGGACGGGAAAAGCCGTGGATTTTCCGCTCAGATGCACGAATGCCTTCCACAAGGGAGTCTCCGATAAACGTCGGAAGAACTTCCCGCAGATTGGCGAAAGTCCATTCTCCGCAGATGGAAGGGGTTACCTCTCCAAGTGCTGTAGAAACTCTGTTTTCACAGAAATCACCAAAAAGCTGCACCGGAACTTTGCCTTTTCCGGCTTCCCACGCAGCGTGTTCAAGCGCTCTCTGGAATGCCACACCATCGAGTACGTCCGGCGCTCCCTCTACATGGTACGGGCGGTAGTCTTCCGGTGTTACGGTGACAATCATAGCGCTGTTCGCATTTTTACCTTCCCGGTCAGAATAACTCATACCGTTGACGCAGGTGCGTTCCGCTTCCGAGGATGCGTTGACAACATAGCCGCCGGGACACATGCAGAATGAGTACACACCTCTTCCGTTTTCACACTGATTGGTGAGCTTATACGGTGCTGCCCCAAGGAAATCCGGTGCCTCCGGTCCGTACTGATCCTCCGTGATCATCTTCTGCGGATGCTCAATGCGGACGCCGACAGCGAAGGATTTTGCTTCCATGGAGATCTTATTTTCGCAGAGTTTAAAGAAGGTATCGCGTGCAGAGTGGCCGATCGCAAGGACTGCAGTCTCCGCGGCAATCTTCTCGGTTTCATTGACGGTTACAGAAGTGAGTCTGCCGTTTTCAATCCCAAAGTCCGTCACTTTTGCTCCGAAACGGACTTCTCCGCCCCATGCCTCGATCTTTTTCCGCATTGTTGTCACAATTCCGATGAGCTGATCGGTGCCAAGGTGCGGTTTCTGATCGTACAGAATTTCTTCCGGTGCCCCGCATTCCGTGAAGATCCGGAGTACCTCACGGTTTCTGCCGGATGGATCCTTCACCGAAGTGTTTAATTTTCCATCCGAAAACGTACCGGCGCCGCCCTCTCCGAACTGTACGTTCGATTCCGGGTTCAGAACGCCGGTTTTCCAGAACGCATCGACACTTTTCTTTCTCTGTTCTGCAGATTCGCCGCGCTCCAGAACGAGCGGACGGTAGCCATGCTTTGCGAGAACATAGGCACAAAAAAGTCCTGCCGGACCGCTTCCGATAATAACCGGCCGGTGAACAAGAGTCTGTTCTCCAGATTTTGGGAACACATATGGCTTTTTCTCCGCTTTTACGATCTGGTTATTTTTCGCCTTCCGCAGTACGGCATTCTCATCTTTTACTTTTACATCAAGCTGATAAACGTATTTTAATTCGGATTTCTTTCTGGCATCAATTGAGCGGCGTAAGAGCTCAATTTCCTGCAGATCGTGTTTTCCGATTTTCAGTGTTTTTCTTATTTTCTGTTCCAGTTCCTCCTGTGTGTGGGTGACTGGAAGCTTTAATTGCTGTATCCGAATCATGAATGTTCTCCTGCTGCAGCTCTTCCGGCTGCACTTCCGCTGGACCAGGCCCACTGGAGATTGTAGCCGCCGCAGACGCCGTCGACGTCCAGGGCTTCTCCCGCAAAGAAAATACCAGGGTGCTGTACCGATTCCAGAGAATCCGTAAGCTGGTCGAGCGTGATGCCGCCCGCACACACCTGGGCTTTTCCAAAGTCGGTCTGGCCGGTGATCTGTAAACGATATGATTTGATGGCGCCTGCCATTTCTTCCGGAATCTTTTTCTTTCCGATCAGAACCGGAATGAGTTTTTCCGGAAGAAGGCCGATCAGAAGCTCTTTTGGCGCTTTATACGGGCAGATTTCCTGCCGTCTGACAAATTCTGCAGTAAGCTCCGATTCCGTCAGTTCCGGAAAGAAGTCTACGAGAAGTTCAGCGCGTTTTTTCTGCATGCAGGCGCGCACAGCGAACCGGGAAATCTGGAATACCGGGATGCCGGAGACACCGTAGTCGGTAAGCTGCAGCTCTCCCTGTTCCGTCAGAATCTCCTGATTTTCAACCAGAAGCGTAATCTTCGCGCGCACCCGAACACCCGCCCAGGAGGAAAACTGGTTTCCTTTGCAGCGGAGCGGGCAGAGGGCCGGGAAAAACGGAATCGAAGCGAGCTGAAGCTGATCGGCAAATCGAAGTGTATCTCCGTCGGAACCGGCGATCTGGGAAGCACAGCTTCCGCAGCAGATGATGACGCTGTCAGCCGGGTACTGCCATCCTTCGGTGCGCACCAGATAACCATTTTCGGCTTTTTCCACTGCAACAGCCGTTTCCCGTGTCTTGATTTTTACCTTTCGGAATCTGGCTTCCAAAATCAGCAGCTCAAGAACGGACTGTGCCTGCTCGCTGGCCGGATAAAGCCAGCCTTCACGGCTCCGGATGCGGATGCCGAGCTGTTCAAAAAACTGTTCGGTGTCCTGTTCGGTAAACTGTTCGAGAACCCGTGATGCACGCTCCTGATTTCCCGTGCGGTAGCACGATGCATCCTGATAACGATTGGTAAAATTACACCGTCCGTTTCCGGTCGCAAGAAGCTTTCTGCCCGGTTTATCGTTCTTTTCCAGAACGGTGACCGCGGCACCGAGACGTGAGGCCCAAATTGCCGCCATCAGTCCGCTCGCGCCGCCGCCGATAATTACCACATCTTTTGCCATTATAATGTCACCATACCGGCATCGGCGAGTTTCTGAAGACTCATCAGAATACCGAATTTTGCGTGCTGCCACGTAAGCCCACCCTGGAAATAGACAGCATACGGCGGTTTGATCGGGCCGTCGGCAGAAAGTTCAATGGAAGAGCCCTGCACGAAAGCGCCAGCTGCCATGATAACTGGGCTGTCGTAGCCTGGCATATCCCAAGGTTCCGGGGAAACGAAGCTGTCGACCGGAGCAGCTGCCTGGATACCCTGGCAGAATGCGATGACGCCTTCTGGTTTTCCAAAGGTTACCGCCTGAATGATGTCGTGACGGCTCTCGGTTCCGTTTGGAACAACGGCAAATCCCAGTTTCTCATAAACATTTGCAGCAAAGACAGCACCTTTTAATGCCGCTGCGGTAACGGTCGGTGCCAGGAAGAATCCCTGGTAGAAGGAACCGTTCACACCGAGTGTTGCGCCAACCTCTTTTCCAAGTCCCGGGGAGAGCAGACGGTATGCTGCATTTTCCACGTACTTTTTCTTTCCAACAATGTAACCGCCGGCCGGAGCCAGTCCGCCGCCCGGGTTTTTGATCAGGGATCCGACCATCAGATCTGCACCGACATTGGTCGGTTCAATCGTCTCCACGAACTCACCGTAGCAGTTATCGACCATACAGATGACATCTGGTTTGATATTTTTAATAAATGCAATCAGTTCACCGATGCGGGTAACAGAAAGCGTCGGTCTGGTCTGATATCCTTTCGATCTCTGAATCGTCACCATCTTTGTCTTTTTGTTGATGGCATTTTTGATTCCTTCGTAATCGAAAGAGCCGTCCTCTTTTAAATCTACCTGGCGGTAAGTTACGCCATATTCCACAAGAGATCCGACGGACGGGCGGATGCCGATCACTTCCTCAAGGGTGTCGTACGGTTTTCCAACAGGAGAAAGCAGTTCGTCGCCCGGGCGGAGATTTCCGGAAAGCGCCGTTGCAAGCGCATGGGTTCCGCAGGCGATCTGCGGGCGTACCAGTGCATCCTCAGTGCCGAAGCACGTTGCATAGACCTGCTCCAGCGTATCACGTCCCAGGTCATTGTATCCGTATCCTGTGGTTCCATATAAGCATGCCTCGCTGACCTTGCTTGCCTGCATGGCGTGGATGACCTTTAACTGGTTGTATTCTGCGATTTCATCAATTTTTGCAAAACGCTCTTTTAATTCTTCCTCAATTTTCGTTCCAAATGCGAAAACCTCTTTGGAAATGCCAAGTGTGCTGTACATAGCAGCTTTTTCTGTCAACATGATTGTTCTGCCACTCAAAATATGATCAAATATACTCATATCGAGATATTGTAGTTCTCACGAATCCTACTTACTGTTTCAAACGTGTATGCTTTTGACCAGCCGGAGCTGTATCTACTCACAAGTTCTGGTACACTCCACAGTCGTTAATTCCCGAAATGGCCTTCGGTACATATGTATCTCTGCGTTTCTTACGCACTCTGATAAGTTTTCACATCTCTCAGGTTTAATGCCGCATTCAGATCCCTGTCCTCGCAATACCCACAGCTGCACTGGTAAACCCGATTCGAAAGTTTTAAATCTTTTCGAATCTGTCCACAATTATGGCAGCGTCTGGAGGACGGATACCAGCGGTCTGCTATTCTCAGTTCGATTCCTTTTTCTGCACATTTTCCCTGCAGTCTTGTGCGGAACTCATAGAATTTCTGCGATGCTGTTGCTTTCGAAAGATGCCGGTTCTTCATCATACCTTTTACATTCAGATCTTCAATCGTAACAAAGGATGGCTTGGTTTTCACAATCCCTGCAATTGTTTTCTTAATATAATCGGTGCGGATATTGTCAATCCGCTGATAAAGCCGCTGTACCTTTAACTTTTGTTTTTGTATATTCGCTCTTTGAGTGGACACTCCTTTCTTTAAACTTTCATATTTACGGGAAAGACTTCTCTGTTCCCGTCTTAACTGTTTTTCCAGTTTCTTTATTTTTGCTGACTTGTTGATGTTTTGATAAACAGTTCCATCAGAAAGCACAGCAAAACTTTTGATTCCTAAATCAATTCCAATCCCCTCATTCCGGTTTTCTTCTTTTGGTGGATCAGGTACTTCCACCAGAACAGAAACGTAATATCTTCCGGCACGCATGGAAACCGTGCCGCTTTTAATTACATATCCGTCTTTCGTTGTCGGAAGATATCCTTTTTCCTTGATCCGTACCCATCCCAGGGTGGGAATATTGACCCGGTGCCGTTCGCAGAAACAATCCGTACGGTTGTTTTTTACAAAGTACATTTTGACGTTGGATTTATTTTTCTTTTTGTATCTTGGAAAATGACTCTGCCCTTTGAAAAATCTTGAAAATGCCGTACATGCATTTTCAAGAGAACGTTTTACCGATTTGGAACTGACCTCTTTGATCCAGGCATACTCCGGATTTTGGGGCAGATACTCATTATTCAGCCAGACGCTGAAGGATTTTCCGCTCATAAACTTTTCACCCTTCTCGTAACGTTTTCTGTTCTGGTCCAGATAAAAGTTATAAACATACCGGCATGTCCCGATCGTCCGGCGGATTTTCAGCTTTTGCTCATCCGTCGGATTAATTTCCGTCTTGAAGCTCTTCTGCAATTTCCTCATCTCTTTCTATCTGTTTCTTATACTTGCGCAGTCCGTATAATCTACACGAAAATACATGAAGAATGGAAATAATATCCTGCACCAGCTCTTCCTGCGGTGACAGGGATTCATTATTCACAACGATGATTGTTGTATGAAACTTCATACAGAACTTTTCAAACCATTCATAGCCAAACCGGATAAAACGGTCCTTATGTGTAATCACAATGGTTTTTACTTTCTGTTCCATAACATCATCCAGCAGTCGGTTCCACTTCGGCCGGTTATAATTTAAACCGCTTCCATACTCTTCGATACACTGGCCGACAATCATTCCTTTTGCGTTACAGTACTGGCGCAGAAATGCTGTCTGGTTCTGTAAATCATCTTTTTGATTTCGGGTCGATACCCTGGCGTAAAGAACTACCTGCCGCTCATCCTCTTCTGTATGAATTCCTTTAAATTGAAGGTACTGATCATAAGTGTAATAGCGTCTGTCTGTTGGAGTACGGTTGGCTTTTAAAATTCCTTCCCGGTCCCATCGCTGCAGCGTTTTGACGGAAACCCCTAATAATTCAGCAAAATCTTTTGGTTTATAATTTCTGATATTTGACGTGTTCATCGTACACCTCCATAGGTATATTTAAACACTTATTATATCTTTTGTCAACTTAGTTAATCACTTAACACTTCCTCCTTCTTCCTTTGCATCGGCCGAAACGGTTTCGTTCCAGCAATCCAGCATATAGGATAATATTTTTTCTTCGTCGTAAGCAAAATCCGGCTTGTTCAGCCAGATTACATCTTTTTCCCGTCGGAACCAGGTGAGCTGCCGTTTGGCAAAATGACGGGTGTCCCGCTTGATGATATAAATGGCCTCTTCCAGTGAACATTCCCCTGCAAGATACGGGAACAGCTCTTTGTAGCCCAGACCCTGCATGGAGACAAGTTCTCTCGTGTATCCCATTTCTTTCAAACGGGAAACTTCATCAACCAGTCCGTCGTGGATCATCTGATCCACCCGCCGGTCGATCCGGTCGTACAGAATCGAACGTTCATCGTTCAGCACAAAATAAGCAGAACAGTACGGGGATTCCTTCTGTTTCTGCTCCTCGTTGTGCTCCGAGATTTTCTGTCCCGTTTCATAATAATATTCCAGCGCCCGAATCACACGTTTGACATTGTTCGGATGAATCGTCTCCGCGGATGCAGGGTCAACTTCCGATAATTTCTGATACAGCTCTGCTGCACCGTACACTGTCGCCGCCTTTTCTTCCAGTTCTTTCCGGATTGGAAGCTCGCCGTGTGATTCCGTGAAATCAACTTCTTTTAGCAGTGCCTGAATATAAAATCCGGTGCCGCCCGTCACGATCGGAATCTGTCCGGCGGCGTATATTTTTTCCATCGCTTCATGCGCCAGTTCCACAAACTTCACGACGTGAAACTCTTCGGAAGGATCGAGCACATCGATCAGATAATGCGGAACGCCGCGCATCTCCTCCGGGCGGATTTTGGCAGATCCGATATCCATATGGCGGTAGACCTGCATGGAATCCGCGGAGATAATGGCCCCATTCACCGCTTTGGCAAGCGAAATCGACAGCTTCGTCTTGCCGACAGCGGTCGGACCGGTCAGGATAATCAAAGGTTTTTTCAAAAAAATCACCTACACAATTCTCTTAAATTTCTTTTCCAGTTCCCGCTTCGAGAGGGAAATGATCGTCGGGCGGCCGTGCGGGCAGTGGTACGGATCTTCGAGCGTCAAAAGCTCGGCAATCAGCTGTTCCGCCTCCGCATAGGAAAGATGGTTGTTCCCCTTGACAGCGGCCTTGCACGACATGGTCGCCAGACGGTCTTTTAAGATCTCCAGCGGCTTTTCGCGGACCTCCTCGAGATTGTCAAGAATCTCGATAAACAGTTCTTCTGTCGCAATGCCGTACAGATTGTGCGGCACAGCGTTGATCGCATAGTCCTTTCCGCCGAACGGGGAAATTTCATAGCCGAAGGACTGGAAGACATCCATGTAACGGGTCACAAGATCTGCTTCCTGCGGCGTTAAGGAGACGATCAACGGAGGACTCACCATCTGGGATGTGACGTTCTTTTCCCGGTAATTCTTCATCATCCGTTCAAACAGCACCTTCTCGTGTGCGGCATGCTGATCGATGATGTAGAGATTCTCGCCGTACTGAATCAGCCAGTACGTATCGAAAACCTGGCCGATAATGCGGTGCGATTTCTCTGCCTCCGGGGTAAGAAACTGCTCATCAAAGAGCTGCATCTGGCCTTCCGGCTCAGACGAAGCGGATGCAGATGAACGTTCTTCCGGCATGGAAGGCGTCTGCGGAACCGTCTCTGGCTCCTGCGGATGCTGTATTGCTTCCACGCTTGAGCTGCCTGCTGGATTTGTAACTTCCTGCTCCGCATTGCTGCTCTCCTGCTGATCCCACGCTTTTACATCCTTATTCCGCGCTGCTGCCTGCTGTGATTCAGCCATACGATTCGGTGTCTCTGTTTGTTTCAGAAACGTCTGAGAGGTCTGCGGCAAAGCAGTCTCCTTTTGCATTGGCATTTCTGCTGCAGTTTCAGCTGAACTCAGAACCGCCGTTTTTTCTGTCTGCACAGAATGATCTGCCGTCTTTGGCACGTTTCCTGCACCCGGCTCAAACAGTTCTTCCTCTTCCCGCGTCATTCCCGTCATCTGCTGAACCGGCACATACGTTTTCGCTGCGCGGTATCCATTTCGTTCCACCTCCGGGAAAATCGGCATTCTTCTGCTCTGGCTGGAAACCGGCTCCACCGGAAGGGACTGCCGTGCAAAGCCTTCTTTTACCTGCCGTTTCTGCTCGAACGGTTCCGGAACAACAATCTGTTCTTTCCGTGCCGCTTTTTCCTCTGCTTTCCGTTCCCTGTCGGAAGAAAGCGAAACCTTCACAATCTGCTCCCTGTGATTCAGGGCATCCGAGATCATATCACGCATCTGGCGGTAAATCTCCTCCTGATGGGAAAATCGCAGTTCCATCTTCGTCGGATGCACATTGATGTCGACTGCTTCTCCATCCATCTGGACATAGAACAGCGTAAACGGATATTTATGCTGCATCATCGATGTCTGATATCCGTCCTCGATCGCGCGGGCCAGCAGCTTGCTCCGCACATACCGTCCATTCACGTAATAATTTTCAAAATTCCGGTTTCCCCTTGAAATCACCGGTTTTCCGATAAAGCCGTCGATCGTCATCAGCGGGCTTTCCGAGTGAATCTCGATCAGCTCCCTCGCGATGTCGCGGCCGTAGATATTATAGACCAGTTCTTTTAAATTCCGGTTGCCGCTCGTATGGAGCTTCACCTGTGAATTCACCATATATTTAAACGAAATCCCCGGGTGCGACAGCGCAAGCTGCTCCACAACGGAAGTCACCGCATTCGCCTCCGTAACCGGCGTTTTTAAGAATTTCTGACGAGCCGGCGTGTTGTAAAAAAGATTCCGGACCAGAAAGGTTGTTCCGGTCGGGGCACCGACCTCCTCATTGGCCTTCTCCGCGCCGCCCTCAATCACATACCGCGTTCCCGTCAGCGCATCCGGCGTTTTCGTAATCATCTCGACCTGCGCAACCGCCGAGATACTCGAGAGCGCCTCGCCGCGGAAGCCAAGAGATGCAATCTGCACGAGTTCTTCCACGGAACGGATCTTACTCGTCGCGTGGCGCAGAAAAGCGAGCGGCACCTGTTCGGCCGGAATGCCGCTTCCATTGTCCGTGATCCGCACCAGCGAAATACCGCCATCGCGGATTTCCACGGTAATTGCCGTTGCGCCGGCATCCATTGCGTTTTCTACCAGCTCTTTTACCACGGAGGCCGGCCGCTCTACGACCTCACCGGCCGCAATTTTATCAATCGTATTCTGATCCAGTACTGCTATGGTAGCCATGTTAATCCTTTCTGTTCCCAACCCAACTGCTTATTGCTTCACGCAAGGGAAGCAGGGGACTTGCTTGATTCGGTTAAATTTTCATTTACCGTGGTTTATTTCCAGCGGTTCTTTACCTTTCCCTGGAAACGGTACAGCGTATTTAATGCATCCATCGGTGTCATATTCGAAATATCAAGCTCCGAGAGTTCTTTAATGATATCGTCATCCTGTACCGTATCGAACAGTGACATCTGCGCCATATCAACCTCGTCGTAGTGAACCGGCTTTGCTTTTGGCTTCTTCTGCATTGTCAGATCCTTGACTGCTGCGGTAATATCGGCATCACTTAACTGCTCCACCAGCTCCTGGGCCCGGGAAAGCACCGACTCCGGCACACCTGCGAGGCGCGCCACCTGGATCCCGTAGCTCTTATCTGCACCGCCCTGTACAATTTTACGCAGGAACACAATATCGTCTCCCTTTTCCTTGACGGCGATACAGTAATTGTGTACTCCCGGCAGCTTTCCTTCGAGCTCCGTCAGTTCGTGGTAATGTGTCGCAAACAGCGTTTTCGCACCGAGCAGCTTCGGATTCGCCACATGCTCGATGACCGCCCAGGCAATCGAAAGACCATCAAACGTACTCGTTCCCCGTCCGATCTCATCAAGGATCAAAAGACTGTTCGCGGTCGCATTCCGTAAAATATTTGCCACCTCCGTCATCTCAACCATAAACGTACTCTGGCCGCTTGCCAGGTCATCGGATGCGCCGACACGGGTAAAGATCCGGTCCACAATACCGATGTTTGCCTTCGAAGCCGGAACAAACGAACCGATCTGTGCCATCAGCACAATGAGGGCCGTCTGGCGCATATACGTCGATTTACCGGCCATGTTCGGTCCGGTGATGACGGAAACGCGGTGGTCACCGTTGTCAAGCAGGGTATCGTTTGCGATAAACATATCGTTTGGAATCATCTTCTCGACCACTGGGTGACGGCCGTCCTTGATATCAATCTTTCCGCGGCTGTTCAGCTTCGGACGCACATAGTGGTTGTGCTCGGCAACATAGGAAAGTGATGCATACACATCGAGCCGTGCCAGAGCCTGCGCCGTGCGCTGAATCCGCTCCGCCTCACCGGCAACCGTATCGCGCACCGTACAGAAAAGATCGTATTCCAGCGCATACAGTTTATCCTCCGCACCGAGAATCGTATCCTCGAGTTCCTTCAGACGCGGGGTAATGTAGCGCTCCGCATTCGTCAATGTCTGTTTTCTCGTATAGTAATCCGGGACAAGATCTTTAAACGAGTTCGTGACCTCCAGATAATAGCCGAATACCTTGTTGTATTTGACCTTCATATTTTTGATGCCGGTTTTCTCGCGCTCACTTGCCTCAAGCTCACTCAGCCACTGTTTGCCCTCGGTCTTGGCGTGACGGTAATTATCGACCATCTCGTTGTAGCCGTCCTTGATCATACCGCCGTCGCGCATCAGATACGGTGGATCATCCACGATTGCCGCATCGACAAGCTGATAGAGGTCTTCCAGCGGGTCGAGATCCTCCTGAATCTGCGCCAAAGCGCCGCCGTCAAACGAGTTTAAGAGCTGCTTGATGTAAGGCAGCATCTGCAGCGACGATTTAAAGGCGATCAGGTCACGCGGATTCGCGGACTGGTAGCTGATTCTTCCGACGAGACGCTCAAGGTCATAAACCGGACGGAGGTATTCACGGATTTCCTCGCGGAGCATCGCCTGCCCCGTTAGAGCCTCTACAGCATCGAGTCTTGCATTGATTTCCTCCTCGTCGATCAATGGCTGCTCTACGTAGCTTCGCAGAAGACGTGCGCCCATCGCCGTGCGGGTTTTATCGAGAACCCAGAGCAGGGAGCCGCGTTTCTGCTTCTCACGCAGCGTTTCCACAAGTTCAAGATTCCGGCGGCTGGAGCTGTCGATCAGCATATATTTGTCTGTCACATACGGTGTAATCGAATTCATGTGAGACAGATCCGATTTCTGTGTCTCGTGCAGATACTGGAACAGCGCACCGGCTGCAATTGTTCCGCAGTTGTAATCGGCGATGCCAAGGCCTTCCATCGTAGCAGCATGGAACTGTTCCTGCAGCGTACGGCGGCAGATGTCATCATCGAAATACCAGTCTTCCAATGCATTCACGCAGATATGAAGGCGGGTCCGGAGATCCTCCACATCAATCCCGCAGAGCAGGAACGACTGATTGCAGATGATTTCCGCCGGCATAAACTTCGTGATCTCATCCACCAGGCGGCGCGGCTTGTCCATTTCCGTGACGAGGCACTGGCCGGTCGAGATATCTGCTGTAGAGATACCGAAGCATCCCTCCATGCAGACGATCGACATGATGTAGTTGTTCTTCGTCTCATCAAGTCCCTGCGGGATCAGCGTCGTACCCGGTGTGACAACGCGGATGACTTCGCGCTTTACCATGCCCTTTGCCTGTTTCGGGTCCTCCATCTGCTCGCAGATCGCAACCTTATGGCCGTTCTCTACAAGACGGTTGATATACCCTTCTGCAGCGTGATACGGGATACCGCACATCGGAGCGCGCTCCTCCATGCCGCAGTCCTTTCCGGTCAGCGTAAGCTCAAGTTCTTTGGATACCAGGGTGGCATCCTCGAAGAACATTTCGTAGAAATCACCTAAGCGGTAAAACAAAATGGTATTAGCCGGGTCAGTCAAGCCCGTCTTCGTCTGGCAATAATGTACCATCATAGGCGAAAGCTTCTCACACTGATCCAGCGCATCCTGTGCTGTCACAGGCCGCGTGGACATCAGTGCCGGCGCTTTTACCGCTGTGTTTTTTGTTTCTGTATCGTTCATTTGTATTTCATACCTTTTCTCAAGAATAAATATAAGAAGTATAACAAACGTCATACCTGCACAATTTTAGCATGAAACCAGAAATTGTGCAAGATTCACAAGCGTATAAAATGCCCCCTTCCTGTCAGTGGTTTTTTCTCAAAACCAGCCGTCCAGGAAGCGAGCATTCCCTTTAATTTTTCTTTTTTTGTCTCCATTTTGAGAAAGACGAACCAATCAACAGGATCAGCACAAAAACAACGGCAACCGTTTCATAAATCTGCACGCCGGTGTTGACAGGATTGTCGTCAATTGAGCGGTAATCGCGCTCCAGACGCCACAGCATCGCCATCCGGTCCATGAAATCAATCTGCCGCGTGCCGTCCGTCTCGGTCTTAAAGACGGCACAGTAAAGATTCGTGTACCACTGGTCAAGAAGACTGACCCCTGATCGCCCGATCTTTCCGCTGCCGATCTCCTCGTCATTTTCATCATACAGAATCCTGCCGCTTCTCGAACTCTGGTAATCGAGCGGCGTTTCATCTACATCAAGGAAAATCAGTCTTGTATCTTTTCCATAGGAGGTATCCACATACTGCTCCTGCGCATAGCCAAGACACGTACCGGATGCGTCGTAATAGCCGTACGTCGTGCCGGAGCCTTCTCTGTCATTGATGGGCTCATCCTCCACATAGTCAATCGAAAACCACTCCTCCTCGTTGATATAGACCGTATTCTTCTGAAGATAGCCCGCCACTTTTCCGTCTGCCACAATCTTCGTCTTTCGTTTACTTCCATACAGGTCAAAGTAGATTTCTATGGTTTCTGCCGATGTAAGCGCCTCTTTTGCCTCATCCGCAGTTGCAAACTCAGATTCCGGCACTCTTTCTTTTCCGCAGCCGCCAAGCACCAGAGCGGCGGCAAGAAAAAGACCAGCGGCTGTATATATTCTCTTTTTCAACTGCCTTTTTCCTCCGCCTTACTTGTTATCTTTGTAATACTCATTTGCCTCATCGTACATCATATCGAGCAAGGCGTATTTATCCTGGAAATCCATCACCTGCGTACCGTTATCCTCCAGGTTCACATAGAGATTGCACTGTGAACCGGACCAGTCCATCTCTTTTTTCGCAGAACCGATCACCGTTCCGCCCTCTGTATAAATGGTATGTCCATCCTCTGATGCGTAATATGGTTTTTCGTTCAGATCTGCATCGAGAAAAATAATGTAATACGCTTCCGGCATCTGATCCGGTGTCGTCACGCGCTCCTGTGCATAGCCAAGCAGGTTGTTGTCCGGATCATAGAATGCATAGGTAGTAGCGGATTTTGTCATCTTATTGATTTCTTCGTCCGTCACAATTTTCATATGGAACCATTCTTCGCCGGAAATAGAGATCGTCCAGGTCTGATCAAAGAGACCGCTGTTTTTCATATACGCGGCAGCCTTTTCATCCGCATAAATGTTTCCCGAAGCGTCAACGTTATCCAGATCACAGCGCATGCGGACGGACGAAGCCGATGCAAGGGCTTCTTTTGCCACATCCGCGTTTTCATACCCTAACTTTTCTTCTGCCGCCGAGCAGCCGCACAGAAGCAGAAGTCCTGCTGTAAAACCCAAAAACAATTTTGTCGTTTTTCTCATAGATTCCCCTCTCTTTCTTTTGTCAGGACCGATTGGAAAGACCGCCGTCTTTGTCGCGTGCCAGTTCTCTTGCCGCCATCACAGCGAGTGCGGTCAGCTGCGGCAGATATTTTGCATCGTAGACAATCAGAAACGCATTGTCGAACATGATGTTTCCGACGGTAAGATCCATATTGTCGACGATGGCGCCGATCATAGTTCCGTTCAGTTTTACCGAGTAATTGTGGCCGATGGAGCCGGCGTATTCCCGGAGTTCCAGTTTTCCCTCCGGCAGTTCCATCGAGAACTGATCCCGTACGAGTGCAAACTGCTTTTTCAACACACCATACGGCTCGCCGTACAGATAAAAACGGTACGTCGGCAGCGCGTGGAGCAGTTCCTTCGTCATACGGAAGATTTCGGTGTGCATCGCATCGTAGATATAAAATGTTTTCAGCGGCACGGTGCTGTCGATCTCGTAAACCAGGTTTCCGTCTGTATCCTCCAGATCGAAATGCTGGCCCGTCAGGCGGTAATCCTCCGTGAAAGTGTAAATCTGGGACGCCGAAATCTTCTGAAACGGCTGTACCGTTCCGGTTTTGACGAAATGCTCCAGATTCGCTTTTAATTCGCTCTGGAACATCATCAGATCGGAATGGTAGCTTAGATGGTCTGCGAGGTTCTCTGCAACATCCTCATGGATCGGATACACGGGTGTGGTGAGTTTCTTTTTGATAAAGCCTTCGATGAAGGAATATCCCAAATAACCGACATGACCGTCTTTGGTCAGCCAGAAGTAGAGATATTCTCCCTTGGCGTCCGGTCCGAAAACGAGTGCTTTCTGCCGCATCGTGTAGAATTTTGCAAGCCATGCAGAACCGAACGGTGTATCGACGTTCTTGTAAGCCTCATAAAATTCTTCGATTTTCCGCGGCTTCTCCATGGAGATCACGGCAATCATATCCGTCATGGAATTGTAGTTCTCCGGGGTTGCCATGGACCAGATGGCAATGCCGAAAATCAGGACAACCGTGGCGATGGTGAGTGTGATCGTCTCTCCGTAGCCGACCGCCATCAGATAGATGCCCAGCAGCGTGACAGCGCCGCCTGCGATGCGGAATTTCCATTTTCTCTTTTTCAACTGAATACCGCCTCCTCTCTTTTCGTTACTTTTATTGTACTTGCTCCCCTTTTTTGTGTCAATTGAAACTCGCTCCTCCGCTCTATTTTGTTCTGCCTGGCGGGACAAAGAAAGCGTGTCGGCGCATCTTTTTTTGTCAGAATGCATCCGGCACGCTTTGTTTCAAAAATTTAATGAACGAAAAGAAATTATGAAATTGGAATCACGCGTCCCGTTTCTGCCATAGTTCGGTGGGAAATGGAAATTACGGTACGGTTTTTGGAAACCCTTTGCAATGCATTTAATACCATTTTTTCCGTCTCTGCATCAAGGTTTGCGGTAATCTCATCGAGGAGCAGAATTTCAGGCTCCGCTGCGGCTGCACGGGCAATCGAGAGGAGCTGCCACTGACCCTGTGAGAAGAGATCCTGTGTACAGATCGTATCATATTGGTCCGGAAGCGCCTCGATGGTCTTTGCAAGTCCGGTCAGCTCTGCTGCTTTTTTTACATCTGTATCCGAAATCTTTGCATCATACAAAGTAATCTGGTCTTTTACCGATCCCGGCACCATGTGGAACGACTGCTCCACATAGCCGAAAACCTTTCGTTTTTTTGCATCCGGCAGATCGACAGATGGAACACCCCAAATCAGAACCATTCCTTTCTGTGGTTCATATAAACCGAGCAGCAGTTTGAAAATAGTACTCTTTCCGGCACCCGTTCGTCCCAAAAGTGTTACCTGCTCGCCTTTTTTGATCTGCAGACTTACATCGTTTAAGATGACCTGGCTTTCGTCATATCCAAACGTCACATTTTTTAGCTCAGCCGCTATGCCGTAATCTGTATTTTCAGTCAGCGCAGCCGGCTCTTTCTTCTCTTCCAGGCTGTAAAATTCATTGATTCTTTCCATACCGGCAAACGCAGACTGAATTGTCTGGATTTCCATACCAAGACTTTCGACCGGAGCAAAGATCTGGGAAATATAGTTTATAACAGCAACGGCGGTTCCGGCGGACATGCCGAACAGCTTTAAAACGGTCGGATTGCCGGAGGCCGAAAGCAGCATGACAACAGCAACAACAATGGCATTTAAAATCAGGATGACCGGAGAATAGACGGCATCGTAAAAATTGGTCTTCTCCATTGCGCTGTAGCTGTCATCAATATAGTGCGCATACTGCTGCTCCATATACGTCTCTTTCTGCAGACAGTGAATGGTACGGATGTTGTGCAGCGTCTCTGGAACGTGACCCGAAGCACGGCTGACTGCACGGCGGTTGGCAATCTGGGAGGCCAGCATGTTTTTCTGAACATAACGGGTAAAGAGGAACAGAACAGGGAGTAAAATAATCAGAACAATCGTAAGTCCACGATTAGTCACCCAGATGACGGCAAGAATGCTTAAGATTTTGCACGCATCGGCAAACATACTGATGATCCCGGAGGTAAACAGGTTTTCCACTGTGTCGATGTCACCGACAAATCTTGATACGAGAGCGCCCGGCTCCTGGCGGTTCAGCTCGTTGGCGGAAAGGCGTCCGAACTTTTCCATCAGACTGCTTCGGAGTGCATGTGTAATTTTCTGGCCGAATACCGTCAGAAGACTCTCTCGTGCCGACTCCAGAAGACCCGTCAGGGCAAGAAGTCCGAAATACAGCAGAATTCCTTCCATCCAGAGGGTATGCTTCTTTGTCAAAAGGTCAATCAGCTGTGCCAGCACAAGAGGCGGGAGCAGTGCGAAAATAACCGCACCGCAGACGACTCCCAAAAGTGCGGCTGATAAAACGCCGTGTTTTCGAACGGTTTCTTTGATTACCCGCAATACAGATTCTTTCTTTCGCATCAAAAGCTGCCTCCCTTCGTCTGGTTGCTGCAGAGCTCTGCGTAGGACGGAACCGTTGCAAGGAGTTCCTCATGTGTGCCGACCTTCGTATGGCACTCATCCATCCAGATGACCTGATCCATCTGGTCGAACAGATAGAGGCGATGGGAAATGAGGATTATAATAGAGTCTTTTGCCAGCTCCTTTAAATTTAAAAAAATTTGTGCCTCCGTCTCTTTGTCGAGTGCCGAAAACGGATCGTCGAGAACCAGAACCGGCCGTTTGTGGTACAGGGTTCGCGCAAGGGCAAGGCGCTGCGCCTGACCACCGGAGAGGCGGATACCGCCCGTTCCGACCAGAGTATGGATTCCGTTTTCCATTGCTTTCACTTCATCTTCCAGGCAGACGACTCGGATCATCTCCTCTGCGCCCTCTTTTCCCCCGAGACGGATATTCTCTTCCACGCTTCCATGGAACAGCTCCGGGTCATGGCCAAGATAACCGACCATGCGGTTCCGGTCTGCTTTTTCCATTTTTCCAAGTTCTTTTCCGCCGAAGGTGATGCTTCCCTCATACGGCGACTCGCAGAGAAAAGTCTTTCCAAGCGTTGACTTTCCGCATGCGACAGGTCCCGTTACACCGATGATCTGGCCAGGAGCCGCCTGAAACGACAGGTCATGGATGATCTCTTTTCCGTTTGGATAGGCAAAATGCAGGTGATCGACGTTAAGCTCTGCAGGTGCTGCGGCCGGAAACTCCGGTTCGGCTTTCGAATTTTGCAACAGAGGTTTGATTCGTTTCCAGGAAACCTGCGCTTTATGTACCGCATTAAAAAGCTTTGCTGCGCTCGATGATTTGGTGGCAAGCTTCGTGTAGCAGGACAAAAATGTGGTAAATACAGCAATGGTCCACGGTGTCCAACCCTCATGCAGGACGTTTCTGCCTCCAAAATACAGGATAAACAGAATGCTCGTCATCGAGATCATACGGTAAATCGGCGGCATAGCTGTGTTCCAGATATTGGCGCGCACAGCGGCAGATTCGTAAGCCGAAAGATTCTCCTCATAAGCGGCCTTTCTGTCCTCCTCACAGCCAAAGACACGATACGTGATGGCATTTGTCGCACGGTCCAGGGTTGCAGCACTTAATGCACCCGACTGTACCTTATAGGCAGCGCCCGTTTTCTGTACCATGACCTTCATCTTTTCGGCAATCACGTAGGAAATGGGTGGAAAAATCATGCAGAGAAGAGCCAGGCGCCAGTCGTACCAGAGCAGCATACACGCATAGGCGAGAAGAGCAACACCGGTATCAAAGATTTCCGTTGTAAATTTCCGCATTCCTTCTACGCAATCGTCTACATCGAGAATGGCCTTCGTCAGTACATTTCCGGTACCTTCCGCTTCCAGCTCCAAACGGCTTTTGCGAACCAGCGTTCCGTAAAGAATCTGCTTCATATGCCGGTTGACGTTGTTGGCAAATCTTCTGACATAGAACCGTTTGAAATAGCGGGAAACCTGCACAATGCCAATACTCACGACATAGGCCGTGACCAGCATCAGCATCTGGTGGAAGGTTCCTGTGCCGCCGAGGAGATCAACCAGCTTTCCTGTCATTTTTCCCTCAAACCAGGGGCCTGCAAGAAGTCCCAGATTATAGATGAGACCGGAAACCGTAACAAAAAAGAGAATTTTCCATTCTTCCTGAAAGTAAGAGAGCATCCGGTTCGGGCGAAAGGTTTCATCCTTCATCGCTGCTGCCTCCTTCTGCTGTTGCTTTTATTGTTTTATCTGCTTTTTCACTTAAAATTTTTGAAAGTTCCGCAAAATGATTCTGCCGTTCTCTCTTCGATTTCCAGTACAGCTTGTCCAGTGTTTCGCAGAAGCTTTCTGCCTCCTTTTCCGGAAGCTCCAAAAGCAGCCATTCATAAAAAACCGTTTCAATTTCTGCTTTGGAATTTTTCAAAGTTTCTGCTTTTTCCGTAGCATACAGAAGCTGGCTTCTGCCGTCCCACGGATTCGGTTTCCGGATCAGATATCCCTTTGCCTCAAGGCTTGCAGCGCGTCTTGCAGCGGCTCCTTTATCAATCTTTAACTGTTCGCGCACTTCCGTCTGCGTGATGCCCGGATGATGGCGCACCAGATGGATAAAGTCAAATTCTGCCGTACCGATGCCTTCTTCTTTCATTGCCTGCACCGTAAATTTCCCGGCTTCCCGCGCTATTTTTGTTATTTTCCGTTCTGTTGGATCCATTTTTCTGTTCCTCCTGTCCATTCTCGATCTGTTTCAAATAGATGCATATACAACTAATTAGATGATAGTACAACTAATCGAAATTGTCAATCTATAGATCTTCTGGTTGACGAAGTATCGTCCGAACTTTATAATAGAAGTATTCGGCTGTTAAAAACAGTCAGTCTATCAATAAGGAGATGTATCTTATATGGAAAAGAAACATACGCGCGGCAGCTTTACCGGATCGATCGGCTTCGTGCTTGCTGCTGCAGGAAGCGCGGTTGGACTGGGAAATATCTGGCGTTTCCCTTATCTTGCCGCAAAAGACGGAGGCGGAACCTTTATTTTAGTTTATATCGTACTGGCTCTGACCTTTGGATTTACCCTGCTGACAACTGATATTGCCATCGGAAGAAAAACCGGACAAAGTCCGCTTGTCGCTTACGGTAAAATTCACCCGGGCTGGAACGGTCTTGGCTTTCTCGCCAGTATCGTGCCGGTTGTCATCCTGCCTTACTACTGCTCCATTGGCGGCTGGGTATTAAAATACCTGTCTGTGTTTCTCACCGGACATGGCACTGCTGCTGCCGAGGATGGTTACTTTACCGGCTATATTACCGGTACATGGCAGCCGATTGTGTGGTTGGGAATCTATCTTTTTCTTACCGCATTCGTTGTATATCGTGGTGTCAATAAGGGAATTGAAAACTACAGCAAAATTCTGATGCCGATCCTTCTGATTTTAATCATCGGAATTTCCATTTTTTCGCTGACACTGACCCATACCGATGCAGACGGTGTCGTCCGTACGGGACTGCAGGGTATGAAAATTTATCTCGTTCCGAATTTTAAAGGAATGACGCCGCAGAAATTTTTCACCGTCTTTGTCGATGCACTCGGACAGCTTTTCTTTTCGATCAGCGTTGCGATGGGTATCATGGTTGCCTACGGTTCCTACGTAAAAAAAGAAACAAACCTGATGAAATCGATCAACCAGATCGAAATTTTCGACACCATTGTTGCGCTGCTCGCCGGTTTGATGATCGTTCCTGCCGTATTTACCTTTATGGGGACAGAGGGTATGTCTGCCGGCCCTGGTCTGATGTTTGTCTCCCTGCCGAGGTCTTTCAGTCCATGGGAGCAGCAGGCGGCGTAATCGGAACCATTTTCTTTCTTATGGTCTCCTTTGCAGCCATTACATCTTCCGTATCGGTCATGGAATCCATTGTTTCCTGTATGATCGACAAATTTCACATCAGCAGAAAGAAAAGCACGGTTATTGTAACCGTTTATGCATGTCTCGTCGGTATCATCGTATGCCTCGGCTACAATGCGCTTTATTTTGAACTGAAGCTTCCAAATGGCGCAACGGCTCAGATCCTGGATGTCATGGATTTCATCAGCAATAACCTTCTGATGCCGCTTGTCGCACTTCTCTCCTGTATTCTGATCGGATGGGTTGTAAAGCCGCAGGTCATCATCGATGAGGTGACGCTGGGAGGATATAAGTTCGGTCGAAAGAGGCTGTATATCGTCATGGTGAAGTTTATTGCACCCGTGCTCCTTGCCGCACTGCTGCTGCAGTCGTTCGGTATTTTAAACGTCTGATCACTGCGATACCAGATTGCTATGTGCTTTGCACTCACGCAATCTTCAAAAACATTCGTAATCCGCTCATTTTCCTTCGAAAAATGGCTCCTTACTTATGTTTTTGGCGAGGCAAGAGATCAAAAAAGCATGTTTTCCGGTGGCTTTTCCAGAAAACATGCTTTTTTTGTGCCTGTCTGCACATATTTCTAACAGGTGAAACCCTTACATCCTGCGAATTAACGTTCCATTTACACCAAGTATCTCTCCATCAAATTCCCGGGCAAAAAGTACTTCCCCGTCTCCTTTTACTTTTATCTCCTCATCCGATGCGTTGAGCAGAACTTCGATTTTATTTCCCTCTTCGTCTAGTTTAATATACTCTACACACCGATCATTTTCATAACCATTCGGAAAATGGAAATGCAGGCTTCTGCACACTTTTTCATTTCTTCGAAGCATGATCAGTTTCCGCATCGTTGCAATTTTTTTCTGATTCTCTTCGCTTTCAATTTCACTCCAAGGCATACATCTTCTGCAGTCCGGATCATGAGCGCCTTCCATTGCGATCTCCGTTCCATAATAAATACAGGGGCTTCCCGGAAGCGTAAAAAGGATTGCAAGCTGCTGGTAGAACTTGTCCAGATCGTGAAAACGGTTCATCAGCCTCTCGGTATCGTGGGAATCCAGGAGATTAAAAAGTACATCGTTATTCTGCTGCATATACATAGTATAGCAACGGTTTACCATATATTCAAATTCTTCTTTTTTCATTGTTTTATCAAGAAAGAAATCATGGATTCCACTCAGCAGCGGGTAGTTCATGACAGAATCATATTCATCTCCCTGCAGCCACTGGCTTGCATCATGCCAGATTTCCCCCAGAAGATAAATATCCGGCTTTATCGTTTTTAAATGCTCTCTTATCCGCTTTAAGAACCTGTGCGACACTTCGTTTCCTACATCGAAACGAATTCCGTCGATATCAAACTCCCGTACCCAGTCCTCACAGATTTTACAGAAATACTGTATCACCTCTTCGTTGTTTGTGTTCAGCTTTGGCATCCCGTCTGTAAATGCAAAGGAATAGAACCGTCGGTCTCTGGTGTCTCCCCTTTTTTGAACCTGTTCCCAGTCCTCTACCATAAACCAGTCCGCATAACGAGACTCTTTTCCATGCTCCAGGATATCTATCCATGGCTCAAATTTTCTTCCACTATGATTAAACACTGCATCTACCATAATGCGGATTCCTTTTTCATGTGCTTCTTTGCAAAGCACTTTCATTGTATCCGCATCGCCAAAAAACGGATCTATTTTTGTATAATCGGTCGTGTCATATTTGTGGTTGGACTCTGCTTTCATGATCGGATTCAGATAAATACCGGTAATCCCAAGTTCCTGCAGATACGATAATCTCTGACGGATCCCTTCCAGGTTTCCTCCGAATTTTTCTTCGTTTGTTACGGTTCCGTGATTTCTCCAGGGTGTGATATCATCTCCGTTTTTTTCCGGTGTCCCGTTGCAGAACCGATCCGGGAAAATCTGATACCAGATCGTTTCGTTTACCCATGCCGGTGTGCGATTGATATCTGCCGGGTTCATCCAGGGTACAATAAAGCACTGCTGCATACGGCCATCCATCCGGAGCTGTTCTTCTGTCAGGAAACCATCCTCAAAATAATACCAGACTTCCTTTTCCGTCCGCAGCTCGAAATAATATTTGCATCTTTTGTATTCCGGAAGAAGCGTTGTTGTCCACCAGATCTGATAAGGCAGACGTTTTTTATATATCATTTCCTCTCTTTTTCCGATCCACTTTTCTTTTCCGCCCAAAATTCCGGCTTCATAAGGATCTCCGTAATGGATAAAAACCTGTTTTACATCATATCCTGTCTTGATATTGACAATCAGTCTGTCCTCATCCAGGGCATAACTCATCTGTTCTGAAGTTTTATGGTATACACCGCTAAATTCCATCTCATTTTCCTCCCGTATAGCTCTAAAGCTGTTTTTTGCATCCTTGTAAGAAACACGATCACTTTTTGTTTCGCATTGTTTCGTAACTTTACTATAAGCCTTTTTTATTTCTTCGTCAATCAATTTCCATTTTTCCCTGCGCTTTCGTAAAATTCAGATAATTTTCAGGATGATTTTTGTGCAGGATGCTTTCTTTTTTCGAAACTTAACGAAACATTTCTTTTTCAAGGTATTGATTGCTTTTTATCTTATGATTTTATATAATGATACCGGGATCAAAAGGTCTTTTGACACCTATGATAGCTGGGAGTTTACATTTTTTGTTTTGTGAAAGGATTGCCGATTATGACTACCATTCAGGATATTGCTGATAAAATGGGAGTTTCCAAGAGCACGGTATCTAAAGCGCTCAATGACGCGCCTGATATCAGCGAAGCTTTACGGAAACAGGTTTTGGAAACTGCCGTGGCTCTGGGTTATACGAAGCTGCGGCGTTATAAGAAACCGACGAAAAAAATCTGTATTATAATAGAAAAAGAGAATATGCGGTATCAGGAACCGCATCATTTTGCCTATGATATCCTGGTAGGTTTTCGTCAGATGGCAGAACCTGCCGGATTTGATGTTGAAATTGTACCCGTTGATATTAAGACCCAAAGAAACCGGCATTATGATGTTTTCATGCTGGAGCATGATTATATAGGAGCTTTTGTGATCGGCTTTTCCCTGAGCGATCCCTGGATTCAGGACTTTAAAATCAGCCGCACACCGGCTGTTCTTTTCGACAACTATATAGTAGGGAATCCTTCCACCGCTTATGTAGGTATTGATAATGAGGAGGGAATGGAGCTTGCCGTCTCTTATCTTGCCGGACTTGGACACCGGAAGATCGCCTATCTGAGCAGCTCCCTCGGTGCCCGGGTTCTCCAGGCACGCCATGCTGCCTTTCTCCGTTCCATGCACCAGCATGGACTGAAGACTTCTCCTGCTGCGATCGGCTGTTCTTATTATCTGTCAGAATGTATGGAAAAGCATCTTCCCCGTTTTCTGGAAAACGGAATCACTGCTATTATTTGCAACCAGGATACCCTTGCTAGTGCAACGCTCACGCAATGTCAGCAGCTGGGATTCCAGATTCCTGATGATATCAGCATTATCGGATTTGATGATCTGCCGATTGCTGCTTGTACGTCACCGCCCCTTACAACCATCAGACAAGATCGGCTGGAACTTGGGAAAAGTGGATTTTTTGCATTGTCAAGTCTTCTCAATCACATCCCAATCAGTACGTATTTGTTGCATGCACAGCTGATTCAGCGGAAATCGACAGGAAAGGTTCCTTCATAAATTTATCTCATCAACAATATTTGCCGGTTTTGCAGTCATTTCTACCCATGTTGGTATAAAACCGCTTTTGACAGCGTTTCTTACAGATCTGACATTAGACCAGGCGGTACAGTAAAAAGGTACTTTGCCCCTGTTTATGATTTCTTTTGTAAGTCTGCTTGTCAGTGCAGAGGCAATCCCCTGTCGTCTGTATTCCGGCAAAACATCCACACCGATCTGCCACATATCGTCACAATCGGCAGAACAGGCGGCAAGTCCGATCAGAGTATTTCCATCGTATGCGCCAACGCCAAGTACATCCAGATTTTTCCGAGCTTCGCAAAGCGCATTGCTCCATTCCGGTCGATACAAATCCGCAAAATCTTCCTGTGTCAATACTCGTGTCTCATAGGCGCAGGAAAGAGTCGGTATCCGGCTGATGTCCGGCAGATAGTATTCTGCCATGAAACATATTTTGTGACCTTTTTCAGCTAAACGTTCATTCAGCCAATGCATGTTTGGTGTCTCAAAACAGTGGTAAAATTCGAATTTGTCTACATACGCAGACACTAGATCCATCGTCTCCGGTATGGAAGCCGCCATGATATTATTTCCATAGGAAACCAGATTGCAGGTAATAGGCTCTTTCAAATATTTGCGGGCCTTCTTTCCTAAATTTATGGGAACAACAACATTTTTGTCCGCCTTGAAATCTTCCACGCGGCACCCCATATCTTCCGCAGACTGCCTCATGGCAAGCTCCATCATTTCACGATTCATCATATGCTTTTCTCCTTTATGAGTTTGTAATAGAAACTGCTGGGCATCAGAGAAGCTCATTCCCTGCAGTTATTTCTGTGGATCAATTTATGATTATTCCTGGCTCTTTTTCATCTCTGCCTCAAATGTGTTTTCCGTCATATGCGCCCGCAGAATATGAAGCAGCACTCCCGCCGCCCGCTCCATTGCAGCCGGATCGATAGAGGAATAGTTCATGACATACGTATTTTCCTGCTTTATTGCCTCCGCCGCATCCGCGTAATAGCCGGAGAGCGGCTTTAATTTCACACCACGGGATTTCGCCTGCGTGACAATCGACTCTTCTTTCAAATCCGTGCGAAGATGCATCAGAAAATGAACGCCTGCTTCTTCCTCCTCGATGGTCACGTAATCACCGAGCGGCTTCTTTTCGAGTTCCTGTAAAATCAGATCTCGTTTGTTCTGATAATAGTTTCGCAGCCGGTTGATATGTTTTTCGAAACTGCCATTCTCAATAAACTCTGCCAGTGTGTACTGCTCAAAGTTAGAAACGGTGCAGGAATAAAACGACAGCTCGCGATAAAATTTCTCCGCTAATGTCTGCGGAAGCACCATATAGCTGATCCGTACCGTGGAGGCAAGTGTTTTCGTAAACGTATTCATATAGATGACCTTGTCCGAAACGTCGATACTCTGCAGTGTCGGAAACGGCTTTCCGCCGAGACGCAGCTCACTGTCATAATCGTCCTCAATGATATAGTGATGATCTGATTTTGCTGCCCAGCCGAGCAGTTCATAACGGCGGCTGACCGGCATGACTGTCCCGGTTGGAAAGTGATGGGACGGGGAGGTATGAATAATATCAACCGATCTTTTTTCCAGCTCCTGCACCGAAACACCGTCCTGGTCGAGCGGCACTGGCTCGTACCGCACCTTCATACTCTCATAAATCCGCGCAATTTTGTGATACCCGGGATCCTCTACTCCATAAACAAGATCGTTTCCGAGAAGCTGAATCAGAAGGTTATGCAGATACTCCGTTCCTGCGCCGACAATAATCTGCTCCGGCAGCACCTGCATTCCACGAAACTCTCGCAGATATTTTGCAATCGCACTGCGCAGCTTTAAAATCCCGGCGCACGGGGAATTGATCATGAGCTGGATCCGGTTGTCATTCAGGACAGCACGCACCGTCCGCGTCCAGATTGTAAACGGAAAAATCTCGCTGTCCGTCTGGTTACTGGAAAAATCCGCAAAATAGGAAGTCTCCCCGTTTGCTACCTGCAGGATCTCTTTTGGCACCGCATCCCGCATGGAATCCTCAATTTCCAGATCAGCCGCATAGAATCCGCGCTTTGGCATGGAATACAGATAGCCTTCCGCAACAAGCTGCGCATAGGCATTCTCGACGGTAATGACGCTGATACCCAGATTTTTCGCGAACGTCCGTTTCGACGGCAGCTTCTCTCCAGGGCGGATATTTCCCAGCAATATGTCATTTTTGATACATTTATATAAATATTCATACAGGGAATCTGACCCTATATTGGAAAAATTATACGTCAGCATCCGACCGCTCTCCTCTCATCTGACCTTACTGAATATATTTGTTTTGGCAATTTTTTTATAGTCACTTTACCAGTATACTGTGAGGCAGAGCAAAAGTAAAGCCAAAACAGGAACCAAAATTTTTCAGACACGGAGGAACTTATTATGACAGCAGCAAATGAGAGATACAAACTGAACAAAGAACTGGCACAGATGTTAAAGGGTGGCGTGATCATGGACGTTACCACTCCGGAGCAGGCGCATATTGCCGAGGAAGCTGGTGCCTGTGCCGTTATGGCACTGGAGCGGATTCCTGCAGACATCCGTGCAGCCGGCGGCGTTTCCCGTATGAGTGATCCGAAGATGATCAGCGGCATTCAGGAAGCCGTTTCCATTCCGGTTATGGCAAAATGCCGCATCGGCCACTTTGTAGAGGCACAGGTTCTTGAAGCCATCGAAATCGACTACATCGACGAGAGTGAGGTTCTCTCCCCGGCGGATGATGTCTACCATATTAACAAACGAAATTTCAAAGTACCGTTTGTCTGCGGTGCAAAAGATCTCGGCGAGGCACTCCGCCGGATCAACGAGGGAGCGTCTATGATCCGTACCAAAGGTGAGCCGGGAACCGGCGATATCGTACAGGCGGTCCGCCATATGAGAAAAATGAACAGCGAAATTCAGAAACTGACCTCAATGCGTGAGGATGAGCTGTTTGAGGCAGCCAAGGTCCTGCAGGTTCCATACGATCTTGTTCAGTATGTTCATGATAACGGCCGTCTCCCGGTTGTCAACTTTGCAGCCGGCGGTGTGGCAACTCCTGCCGATGCAGCACTGATGATGCAGCTTGGAGCAGAAGGCGTCTTCGTCGGATCCGGTATCTTCAAATCCGGCAACCCGGCAAAACGTGCCGCTTCCATCGTAAAAGCTGTTACCAACTACACCGATGCCAAACGGATCGCAGAACTCTCCGCTGATCTCGGCGAGGCTATGGTCGGCATCAACGAGCAGGAAATTGCCTTACTGATGGCAGAAAGAGGAAAATAATGAAAATTGGAGTGCTTGCATTGCAGGGCGCATTTGCAGAACATGAAAAAGTATTAGAACAGCTTGGCGCCGAATGCATCGAACTGCGGCAGGCCCGCGATCTTGCCGAGCCTTACGATGCACTTGTACTGCCGGGCGGCGAGAGTACCGTTCAGGGAAAGCTTTTAAAAGAGCTTAGCATGTTCGATACGATCAAAAGCCAGATTCAAAATGGCATGCCGGTCCTCGCAACCTGTGCCGGTGCAATTCTTCTGGCAGAAACGATCGACGGACAGATGAAGGGACAGCCAGAGCAGTATTTCGGCACGATTCCCATGTGCATCAAGCGGAACGCCTACGGCCGACAGTTAGGCAGCTTCCACACAGAAGCATCGGTTGTGGGCATCGGAACAGTGCCGATGACGTTTATCCGTGCGCCGTATATTGCATCTGTGGGGAACGGCGTGGAAGTGCTCGCGGTTGTGGAAGAGCGGATTGTCGGTGTAAAATATAAAAACCAGATGGCCTTCTCCTTCCATCCAGAACTCGACCCGGATATGAGGATTCATAAGACATTTCTTTCGATGATCAGCAACGTATAAAGCAAAAGACTGTGCAAATCATAAATTCATTTGCACAGTCTTTTGCTCTGTTTTCGTACCGCAATGCAGCCTCACTGAATATCTTCCTTCTAACAACGTCAGGAGCTTTTGTATTATTCCGGGCAAAGTACAAATCGGCTTCGCCAGATATTTTCTTTTCCGTCAGCTTCCCATTGAATCAGAAACACAGTTCCATTTTTCCTTGATGATCTCTATGAATGCATGGAATAATTTGAATCTTTTCCGGAGAAACACCATCTATTTTCAGAGTTCCCCTGTCACCGATTCGAATCCGGTCTTTTTCCCGACTTACGTTCTGCCGTGTGACAAGATTTTCCGTGAAGCCATTATCCAAAGGAGCGGTCTTCAGGCAATCTTTGATCTGAAGTTCACCGGTTTCCCTGCAAAAAACAGCAGTCCGTATCAGTTTTTTCCTGCTTTCTTTCTCATATGCCCCAGCAAAGGAAATCGAAATTTCTCCTGTCTCGGAGTAATTCACTGCATCGGCACGATATGTTTCCCCTTTGCACTGTTCCTTTCCATCCAAAATCGGAACGCTATGGCCACGTGAACTACAGCAGAGTACGGAATATCGTTCGGGGCCAAAATATGCTTTCGTGTATTCTCCGGCTCCAAGATCACTGATAATTTCTTCTTCCCCGATAAAATACAGAAAGCTGCCGACATCGTTATGATTGTGCGGCTCCCCGTTGTTTCCACCTTTGATTGCGAATGCGGTCTGATGCTTTCCAGTTGCAATTGCCCATTCGGCATCCGCCAGATAAGTAAACGTGCCGGAACATACCCGTTCCTCTGCAGCATTCTCGGAACCGTCCGACCTGCTTTTTAACACATTCAGATATTGCTTCGTCCAGATCCAGTCCCTATATGCGGCATTCCAGCGATAACACGGATCTTCCCCAAAATGCATTGCCCGTACCAGCGGCGGGATTTTAACATTTGGATCCAGCATTGCAAAATGGCAGGTAAGTCCCATCCGGTAACGGCTTTTGCTGTCTCCGTCAGAAAAGCTTAACGTATTTCCGCCCGGGAAATAGCATTTCTGCTGAAATTCCATGATTTTCCGCTGCTTTTTTCCATCCAGCAAGTCAGTTTTCCCGCCCGTTTTTTCTTTCAGAAGTTCCGCGAACATGGAAAAATAACTCATTCCATATTCCCAATAGCCAAGACCTTCCATGCAGGCGCCGTCCTCGCCGAAGCTCGCAAGAAAGCAGGAAAGATCCCGGGTCACGCGCGTCAAGATCTGTTCACAGTTTTGATTGATACTCTCGATGCTTTCCGCATTCGGAAAAAGAACAGGAAAAAGCTCAGATGCATAGCAGGCGGCTGCTCCTACGGATCCACAGCAAACAGCATTCCAGTTACTTTTACTCGTTTCCCACCAGAATGCACCGTTTTCCTGTATAAGAAACGGCTGCAACACTCTCCTGCTGCTTTCCTTCCAGATCCGACACAGTAACTCCGGCCGCAGATCGTTTCGAAGTAGAAACGCAATTTCCAGAAGTGACTGTGCAGTCTCGCACGCAAAAAGATCCAATGTAATCTTCCACTTTTCATCCTTTTTCCGGTTCACATGTGCCGGCAGCGCCCAGCAAGTTTCCGCACAAATCTGCTCCAGAACCCATTCCAGGCCGGAAAGATCCATAGAAATGTCCCTCTCTTTTGCAAACAATGCATTGAACGCAAAAGCAACGAGGTATTTCCGGCGTCCAAAGTAAGCTTCTTCATACCGCAGCCGGTTCCCCGTCTTTTCAAACAGAGAAAAAAGCTCCTCTGTCAAAACAGGGAAATCCAAAAGAGAAAGCGTTTCGGCTTCTCTTGAAAGCTCTGTTTCATATTAGAAAAGATACTGCTGCAATTCTTGTTCTGTTCTTCCGTTCATATATTTTTTCTCCGTAAACCTAGACAATCACTTCCATCATTTTTCCGGCTTCGTCAAACTCCAGCGGGGCCACGCAGGTTTCCCGGTGGAATCCCTTTCCCTCCGGATACTGCGCAAGCGGTGTGCCAAAACGATGGTAAGCAATCCAGTATGCATCTTTTCCAGGCACCTTACAGATGCTGTGATGACCCGTTCCAAGAACACCTTTTTGCACATCTTTCTGAAGAATCGTCTTTTCAAACCGAACCGGTCCGTACAGGGAATCGGACGTTCCATAGTTTACATGATAATTTTCACTTCCTGTATCATCACAGGACCAGGTAAAATGGTAAATTTCATCCCGCTTCAGAACCGTAACCGCCTCACGGAAATCGTACAGTCCTTCCAGATTTTTCATCGTCTCCGGAACAATATGCATCATATCCGGTGTCAGTTTTGCAATGGCCGCATAACCATTTCCAAACAGGAGATATGTTTCGCCGTTTTCCTGATAGATCGACGGATCAATCGTCTGACTCATCTGGATCTGATACGTTTCCATCATTTCCATGGTGATCATGGGTTCTGCTGCAGGCACAAACGGTCCCTCCGGATAATCAGATACTGCTGCTCCAATGCAGGATTTGCCATCAACACGCTTTCCACAGAAATAGTAGTAATACTTTCCATCTTTTTCTGCAATGCACGGCGCCCAGGCACTTCCTACCGCCCACGGAACATCTCCATCTGCCATGTCGAAAATATCAGCAGCCTTCTGAAATTTTCTCAGATCCTTCGATGCAAAAACAGAAAATTTCGTACCGGACCAGTCGGTAAAGCCATCCGTTGTCGGATACAGGTAATACGTTCCGTCAAAACAGGCAAGATCCGGATCTGCAAAGAGCCCTTCTACGACCGGCTTTTTGTGATCAAAAAATCGTTCCAGCAAGGCAAGCTCCTCGTCAGTAACTGCAAGAACGCCACCGTGGCGTTTTTTTGTTTTTCCAAGAGCATATTCCTTTTCCTTTAAAATACGGAATTTTCCCGAAGAAAGATCATCCGTTAAAAGAGGAAGATATCCTTTTCCCTCCGCAAACTGATCCGCAATCAGACACCATGTCTTCTGATCCGGTAGCAGATAACATTCCGGTCCTTCTACGCCAAACAGCGAAGAAAGTGTTTCTGATGGGATCTCCTGAAAATTGCCCGTCAGGGAGTCACAGGACTCCAACAGCAGACATTTATTCGTCTCATCCTTGGAAATCCGATAGTATACACCTTCTGATTCTACCATCGTTGTATCAATCACATGTTCTTTCCGCTCCATGTAAATAAATGGCTCGGAAAAACTTTGAAAATCAGATGTCCAGGATGCATAGATCCGCTGTTTGGCTTCCGTATCACCGGAAAGTTTTACCATAGATGCCCAGAAAACCAGAAACTGCTCTCTTTTTGAGTCATAGATTCCTTCCGGTGCCCAGACGCATCCGGCTCCCGGAACACCTATGGTACTGGCACGCTCCGCACTCCAGTGAACCAGATCCTTCGATTCCCAGACAATCAGATCACGGCTTCCGCGATATTGTGCCGTATCCCAGCCTTCTCCTGCTTCGATCCGTAAATCGGTTGCTATCAGATAAAATTTCTTCTGCTTTGGATCACGCAGCAGAAACGGATCGCGAACACCTTGCATTCCAAGATGAGAATATAAGACTGGCTGTCCGTCATTCAGATCCTCCCAGTGAAGTCCATCCCTGCTGATGGAAAAATAAATCTGTTCTCCATCCTTTTGTTCTCCGGTAAAATGTACAAATAAATAGCCTGCCATATTTTGTTCTCCTTATCTGCTTTTCATATAGTTCATAGGTGTCATTCCAGTCATTTTTTTAAAGACTTTACTGAAATAACTTTCATCGGAAAATCCGACTTTTTCGCTGACCTGCGAAATTTTAAGCGAAGTTGTACCAAGAAGCTCCTTGGCATGGGAAATTCTGACTTCCGTCAGGTACTGAAAAATCGTTTTTCCTGTTGTCTGACGAAAAATCCGATTTAGATAATCAAAGTTTCCACCAAGCTGCTCTTCAATCAATACTCCGGAAATTGGCTCGCGATAGCAGTTATTCAGATAATCCAAAAGATCATATATTTTCCGGTAGCTTCCGACCACTCCGGTTTTTTCCTGGGCAAGCGATGTTACAAACTGTCTGGAAACCAAAATCATCATCTCCAAAATCTGACAGGCACACAAATTGTAATAACCTTCCATACGATTTTTCTGACAGGTAATTCCATCATTGATTTTCTGCAGAATTTCAGAATAAGAAGAAGTGTCGGAAAGATGCATATATTTGGGCAACGCAAGAAGCGAAAGACTGACGCGTTCCTGTCCGGAAAGGGTACAGGAATCACTTTGCATGGACTGCGTTCTCTTTCTTAAAATTATCTCAGTTGTCTGCTCATTTGTCATCTTGTTTTTTTTTATGGATTTCTGATGGAAATGAATATAATGGTATTCACAATGTGTTGCTCTTTCCCCCACATGTATTTTATCCGGATCCAGAATTAAAAAATCCCCCGGTGTTAAATGATACCGTACACCATCCTCCAAAAGAAACATCTCACCCTGACGCACCAGATAAATAATGTATTCCAACGGCATTCTTCTTTTATGAATATACGGCGGTTCAATCACCGCCGTATCTGCCAGGCTAATTTCCGGTAGTTGACTGCTGTCATACTGATAATAAATGTTTTCCTTCATTCTTTTAGCCAAGATCCGGTTCATCGCAGAGTGTAATGATTCCCGGCACTTTTCCTTCTGTTTCAAAAATCAGAATCGTATTCGTTCCTTTTTTTAAAAGCGGACCCGGAATATATAATCGTTTCTGTGGCCCAATTTCCCAGAATCTTCCAATATTAAATCCATTTACAAGAATGCAACCTTTTCCCCATCCGGTAAAATCAAGGAAGGTATCTCCCGTCTCATCTGCTTCGAAGCTAAATTCATAAAATCCCGGTGTACCAGGAACGGATGGAATTGTAAAATCAAGATGTTCCAGATGTTCCATCGGAAGCGTATATTCTTTCCAATAATAGTGATTATGACCATTAACCTGTACGCTTCCATCAATCCCTTTCCTCTGTCTTTCGAGATTCGGACCGAAATTTACTCTTCCCATATTTTCCATCAAAATAGAAAGTTTCTGTCCTTCCGGTTTATTCTCCTCCCATTTTATTTCATCAAGAAGTTCTCTGTCATACAGTGTAACAGTTGGGATTTCATCCACAAAAATGTTAGCTCTGTCGTTAGCTCCCCACAGCCGCAGTGTTTCCAATGGCCCTTCATCTTTCAACTGGCTTTCGTATAAAATATATCCGTATCCCTGATCCAGTTTTTCCATTGACACCGGGTATACACTCTCCATCGCTTTACTAATCCGGTCTTTGTTTCCGAATAAAGATGTGCTTCTTTTGACACGAAGTTTTCCATATGATTTTCTGCGAATTTCTGTACTAAGTTTTACTTCCGGAATTTCGGTATATTTCCGGATTACATTCTGGAATGCCGTATACTTCGCCGTAATCTGACCGTCTTCCGTCAGCAGTGCATCATAATCATAAGAAGTAACATCCGGTGTCAGCTCATCATAGTAATTGGATCCATTCGTAAAACCAAAATTGGTTCCACCTTCAAACATGTAGATATTCACATGGCCCTCGGAAAGAATTTCGTCCAGATCTTTTGCATGTTCTTCTAAATCACCGGTCTGATGCGTTTCTACACCCCAGTTATCAAACCATCCAACCCAGAATTCCATACACATCAGCGGTTTATCGCCGATTTTCTTTTTCATGACGGCAAACTGCTCTTTTCCTTTGGAACCAAAATTTCCGGTCTGTAAAACACCTTCCACTTTTCCGCAGTCAAAAGCATCTCCCCAAGGACCATCCGATGTAACCATCGGCACTTCACAGCCGCAGTCAATCATCAGCTGTTTCATGTAATCCAGATACGATTTGTCATCTCCGAAATATCCATATTCATTTTCCACCTGCATCAGAATAACAGAACCGCCCCGTGTAATCTGAAGCGGTGCGATCACTTCAAATAATTTTTCATAATATTCTTTCACATGTTGTAGAAATGGCGGATAGAAACAGCGAAGGCGCATGCCGTCTTCCTTCAGCAGCCAGTATGGCAATCCGCCAAACTCCCATTCTGCACAAATATAGGGAGATGGCCGGAGAATCACCATCAAACCAAGCTCCTGGGCCAGTTTTACAAATCTGGTAATATCCAGAATTCCGGAAAAATCAAACTTTCCTTTCTCTTTTTCGTGAAGATTCCATGGAATATACGTTTCCACCGTATTGCAGCCCAGAGCTTTTAATTTTTCCAGTCGGTCGCGCCAGTATTCCGGCACAGTACGAAAATAATGCATACCTCCGGAAATGATTTTTACTTTCTTTCCGTCCAGATAAAAATCTTCTTTTACTTCAAACGTCTTCATAGTTCCTCCTGTTTCTGAAATTTCCATCTTTTTTATGTTAAAAATAATATGTCTGCCAAATTTCCCGTGACCGGAACGGAAACATTTGACTCGCAAAAGGGAGACACCAGAGGCATCATGTCTTTTCCGGTATCTCCCTTATCTTGCTTATCATGAAATCACAGAATTATCTGCCAGGTTTTGTCGCTAACCTTTCTTGTTCTACGGTCAAGTGAACACCTTTTTTATTCACCTCTTGTGAAATCCGGTGTTCCATTTTCCTCTACAAAAGCATCTAAATCTTTCTGAATTGCTGCCTTTACATCGTCATAACCGGCCGCTTTCAGTTCTTCTCTCATCTGATCGACAGTTGCCTTCGGATCATCTACCTGACCATATGCCAGCTGCGGGATATATTTTGCGAGAACATTAGCCAGTGCTGCCTGCTTTGCCTCAATTGCAGTTGTATCAACAATCAGGTTTTCAAATGGATAATCATAACCGATTTTATCCAGCGACTGATCAGATCATCGGTTCCATCCCACCAGCTTTCATCCTGCAGTTCCAGATCATCATTACGTCCCATCCAGAAATTGGAATCCAGGGCATCTGTACTGGAATCAAATCCATCTGGTCTGCCCAGCTTGCCATCTTCTGTTACAATATAATCCTCACCTTCAATACCATAGTTTAACAGACGATAGCACTCTTCATCATTTCTTAACAGATCATATACCATCAGGGCGCGTTCCGGATGTGTGGAGTTTGCACTGATAGCACATGCACCATGCTCTTTCAGCGGATGCTGTACGTTCTGATTTTCTTCGCCCCAGTAATAGAACTGCGGATCGGAACCCGGCTGTTTCTTCTCCATATTCGGAACAATCGTAGAATAATAGGTCTGGGCATGATGCTGATCCGCACCGGTTGTTCCGGCATAAAACTCTTCTCTGGTGTCTCCGTCAAAGTTCAGGACATCTTTTCTCCATACACCCATGTCATTCCATTCTTTCATCAGCTCTGCCGCATCATAAAGGCTGTCATCCTCTACATACGGAGACATAACGGTTGTCGGATCGTCCTGCATAACACCCCAGAAGTCTGTGTAAATACCAACACTGGCGCAATTGAATGCCGTATATTCCTTTTTCGAAGTAATATAGCCGCCAAGAATACCTCCCGTCTGGTTTTTGCCAGCGATATCCCACGGAATAACATCTTCCTTATTATCTTTAATATACTGGAAATACGTCGTCAGATCTTCAAATTTTGTAATTTTTCCATTTTCCAGACCTGCTTCTTTTGCCCAGTCTCCACGATAGAACATACCATGGTTCGTATACTGTGTATAGTGATCTTCCGGTATGAAATAAATTTCATCGTTATATTTGCAGATATCCCAGTCTCCGTCTGCGGATACCTGTTCCCAGGTCTTTGGCGCATATGTTTTCAGCATATCCTCGGAAAGTGGAAGAAATGCGCCCTTCTTTGTATTTTCCCATCCGTACAGCCAGTCCGTTGCCGTACAAATCAAATCCAGACTGCTGTCTCCACTCAACAGCTTCAGATTATACTGTGTCTGCCAGTCTGTCCATTCTATGTACGTAAACTCGAGTTCTGCATTTACTTTTTCCGTCAAAATCGGATTCAGTTTGTCCAGCATGGCTTCCAGTCTGCCATTGGTCGGTTTGTTTCCCAGCACCAGCATGTTAATTACTTCATGCTTGGAAGTATCAATACTTCCATCTTCCTTTACGCTTGTGTTGCCGGATCCGCTGCTTTCGGACCCACTGCTTCCGCATCCTGCCATACTTGCAATCATCAGGGAAGCCATTACCAGTGCTACTGCCTTTTTACCTGTTACGCGTTTTCTCATAGCGTCCTCCTTCTTTTCCTGCTTTTTCGGAATTTTATGTGAATCCCCATCAAAACACAGGGGAATCTCACATCATACTTTTTCCATGGTCAGCCTTTGACCGCGCCTACTGTAATACCGGAGATAAAGTATTTCTGTACAAACGGATACAGAAAGATGATCGGCCCGGTTGCAACAACTGCTGTTGCCATTTTCAATGTGTTAGATGGAAGGTCTGCCACACTGACATTTGCACCTGCTACAGAGTTTTTCAGTGCATTTGCTGTATTGATGATCTGATATAAGTAGTACTGTAATGGTTTATAGGTTACAGAACTGTTCAGATACAGAGAAGAAAGATACCATTCATTCCAGTATCCCAGTGCCAGAAAAAGTCCTACCGTTGCAAGTGCCGGCTTTAACATCGGGAAAATCAGTGATACGAAAATTTTAAAGTCTCCCGCTCCGTCAATTTTTCCGGATTCTGTAATTTCATATGGTACCGATTTTGCAAAATTCTTCATCAGAATGATCAGCCACGGAGACATTAACAGCTGTAAAAATACTGCCATATAACTTCCGTTTAATTTCAGGTACCTGGAAACCCAGATATAGGTTGGTGCCATACCGGCGGAAAACAGTGTTGTAAAGTAAATAAAAAATGACAATGCATTTCGAAACGGAAAGTCCTTTCTTTGTAATGCATAACCGGTCATCGCAATGATAAACAGACCAACAACTGTTCCGCATACCGTCAGTGCAATGGTAACTCCGTATGAGCCAAGAATCATTTTAGGTGAACGAAATACCAGTTCATATGCACTCAGAGTAAACCCTTTGGGTAAAAGCCCAAATCCCTCTTTCGCTACAATACTCTCGGTACTGAAAGATGCAGAAATAACCAGGATAAATGGAAGTAAGCAGATGAGCGCCCAAATACTCACAAATACGTAGGAGATAATTCGTAAAGCTCGCGTCCCTGGATCCAGTTTGATTTTATTACGATTTTTCATTTTCTTCTCCTCCTAAAACAGTGCATAGTCCGGATCAAGTCGTTTTACCACCCAGTTGCTGAACATAACCAGAACAAATCCAAAAATAGACTGATACAAACCTACGGCAGAAGATGTTGCAAAGTTATTCTGTGTCGTCATTGTACGGTATACAAAGGTTTCAATGATATCAGTTGTCGGGAACAACTGTGAATTCGCACCACCTGTCAGGTTCCAGAACAAACCAAAGTTTCCTTTCATGATTCCGCCAAGCGCAAACAGAAGCAGAATGATAAAGGTTCCTTTCAGGGAAGGAAGAATGATGTAACGAATTCTCTGCCAGCTGGTAGCGCCATCTACCTCTGCTGCTTCTACCATACTGGAATCAATACCGCAGATTGCCGCGAAATAAACAACAGAACCATAACCTGTTTGCTGCCACATGTTACAGAAAATAATGATGAAAGGCCATAAACCAGCTTTGCTGTAAATCTGTATTGGGTCAGCACCCGTTTCACGAAGAAGTGCATTTAATGCACCCGTGTCATAATTCAGAATATTAAATGCGATCGCCCCAATCAGTACAGCAGAAATAAAATACGGAAGGAACATGATTGTCTGTGATACCTTTTTAAAAAATTTACTTCTGATTTCATTCAGCATAAGAGCAATTACGATCTGAAAAACATTTCCAAGAAGAATAAAAACCAGATTGTATAAAATTGTATTTTTCGTTAAAGTCCACAATTCACCGGAAGAAATCAAAAATTCAAAGTTTGATAATCCTACAAAAGGGCTTCCAAAAATACCATCCCGAAAATTGTAACTCGTGAATGCAATCCATACGCCCGGCAATGGGCAATAGTTAAACACGATAAAAAAGATGACTGCTGGCAAACACATCAGAAGAAGTGTTTTGTTGTTGCGAAAAGTCTTCCATGCTCGATTCTTTTTACTGGGGACAGCCGGAAGAGCTGCTGTCGTTTGGTTCCTTTTTCCTTTCACGTTGCGTTCCTCCTATTTTGCAGTTTGTGAAAATTTGTCTGCACATAATTTGCAGCCTTTATATGAAACCGTTTTCACGTTTTTCCAAAAATAAAAGTGATCATGATGAATGTATCTTTGTTTTTACTGCTTTTCCTGTATATTATAACGATAATTCCATCTAAAAAGCACTTAACTTATACATCTTCCCAAATCACATATCTTTTTAATTGGCACTTTCGTGAAACCCTTTTCATATTTCGTACTATACTCCTTCCGCTTTGATTTGTCAACTTGTTTTTTGTATAATTTGCTTTCTTTTTTTTAAAGCCATCTGAATTAGTTGACAATTTGACAAATCACCCCTTTATTCCTCTATGTATATCCACTTTTTTCTTTCTGAAAACGCGCTATTTACCGCCATTTTGATCTGTCGGTATCTCTCTTACAAAAGCCAAAATCTGTTCCAGGATCAATATCACCATGTCTGCAAACATTCCAAAATTAGTGCAAAAAAATTCTTCTCTCTGATGGTCTTTTAAAATCAAAGAGAAGAATTATCTGGCTATATGAAATTACATGCTTCTGAATCGATAATGTGATATTATTGCAATATCGTGGATTCGCGTACGATTAAACGCGACACACATTGCTGAATTTTCGGAATCTCTTCTCCTGAAAGAAGTTTTACCGCAGACGCAGCCAGCATTTTTCCAAAAGAAGCATAATCATAGCAAACGCTGGTAAGCTTCGGGTTAACAATATCTGACAGAAAGGTTCCGTCAAAGCTGACAAGCGATATATCCTGCGGAACAGACAAATGATGTTCCTCAATACACCGAAGAATTCCGATTGCGCTGAAATCATTGATTGCAATTACGGCAGTCGGCATCGTACGATTTTCCTGAAAGAGCTTTTCCATACACTGGTACCCCCCTTCGATGTTGTAATCCGAATCCGTTACATAGCGTTCTCTGTATGTGATTCCATTTTTACGAAGCAGCATACGATACCGCATTCGTTTATCATATGTTGACCGGATGTGATTTTTCCCGCCGATCAGTGCAATATGCCGATGGCCAAGCGAAAAAAGATGCTCCATGGCAAGGTCTACACTCGCCATTTCATCAATGCATACCTGATAACAAAGAGATCCTTCTATTTTTCCAGTTGTAATAATCGGTGTAGTGTCTGTGATTCGATCAAGCAAATCCACATATTCCAAATCTGTAACGAGCTGGTCTGATTTTCCTCCCATTAAAATAATTGCATCCACACGCAGGTCAAACATCTTCTGCAAATACTGTTCTTCCATTTCATAACTGCTCTGAGATGAAAATATCATGGGAACATATCCACTTGCACCAATTTCCTTTACGCATTCGTCCACAAGCTGTGCATAAAAGGGATTCATCATATCCGCTGCAAGAATGCCAATGATTTTTGTTCTTGCATTTGTCAGCCCCTGTGCTAGCGCATTGGGGCGATAATCATATTTTTGTATGATTTCCTCCACTTTTTTTCTTTTTTCCTCGCTTACCCGGGCATTTTTCGTCATGACCCGAGACACCGTCGCCGGCGAAACGCCTGCTTCTTTTGCAATAGTATAAATGTTTTTTTCTTTTTTCATAAATCGCCCTCTTGAAACTCTTACTCTATTCCAATTTTTTGAAACCCTTTTCATTTCAAATTCAAGGATAGACTTTTTGCACGTAAAAGTCAATCCTAAAGTCGCTATTTTACAAAAAATCCCTCTCTTTTCCATGGATTTTTCAGATGAACTCTTTATAATAAAAACCATAGGAACGTATAAAAATTGAAATATCATGATAAAAACAGGAGGTTATAAATCTATGAATACCCAAACAATTTATCTCCATCATTCCTGGAAATTTCACTATGGCGAAGAGCCGGATGCCTGGAAAAAAGACTATGATGATACTGGCTGGACAGCTGTCGAGCTTCCACATGACTGGTCTGTTGCAATGCCATTTTCCAGATCCTATTCCAGCGGCACCGGATATGCAGCCGGCGGCATCGGATGGTATCGTGGAACCTTTTCCCTGCCTGAGAAGTATCGTGGAAAACGCATCGTGCTGCTGTTTGACGGTGTCTACAAAGAAAGCCAGGTCTGGTTCAACAGTTATTATCACGGCTTTCATCCCAATGGATACACACCTTTTTTCTATGACATAACATCCCAGGCTGTTTTTGGTACAGATGGTATCAATGAAATCAGCGTCCGTGTAGACCGGACAGAGATTTCAGATTCCCGATGGTTTACCGGTTCCGGAATCACAAGAAAGGTAACGCTCCTTGTTACAGATCTTCTTCACGTTACACCATATGGCACCTGCTTTTCCATAAACAGGGCAGATAAAATCTCAGCGGATCTTTCTATCACAACAGAGATCTGTAATATGGAAGATCAGGAAACCTCTTTTTCACTGGTCCAGTATCTGCGTGATCAAAATGGAAACACGGTGTTTTTCGCCGAGCAGAGAGCCACTCTTCTTCCTGGAGAAACCGCAAAACTAAAGACTGAAGGAACGGTAGCACAGCCAACACTGTGGTCTCCGAAACATCCATCTTTATATACACTCGAAACATGGCTCCACAAAGCCAAGGATGACTCCGCCTTTCTTGCAGACAAGTTCCGTGTAGGTATCCGCACCTTCCGTTTTGATGCCGATTATGGATTCTTTCTGAATGAAATCCCCATGAAAATTAAGGGGGTCTGCGTTCACCACGATGCCGGTGCACTCGGTGCCGCCGTTACAAAAGAAATCTGGATACGCCGCCTTGAAAAGCTCAAAGAAATGGGCTGCAATGCCATCCGTATGAGCCATAATCCGCATATGCCGGAACTGTACGATCTATGTGATGAAATGGGCTTTCTTGTTATGGATGAAGCATTTGATGAGTGGGAAGGGCCAAAAAACAAATGGTCTACCGGTCATAATGTTTATCCTCCAAAGCATCAGGGATATTACAAGTACTTTCCTCAGTACCAGAAAGAAGATCTGTCTGCTATGGTATTGCGCGACCGAAATCATCCAAGTGTAATTCTCTGGAGCATTGGAAATGAAATTGATTATCCAAATGATCCTTACTGCCATCCTCTGTTTCAGACCATGACCGGAAACAATGATGCAAACAAGCCTGCCGCAGAGCGCGTATACAATCCGGATCGGCCGAATGCAGAGCGATTAAAAGCACTGGCTTCCATGCTTGCTTACGAAGTACGCGCAGTGGATCCTACGCGCCCGGTTACACTGGCTGCCGCTTTTCCGGAGCTCTCTGCAAAGATCGGTTTTCTGGATGCCCTCGATGTTGCCGGATACAATTATAAAGAACATTTATACGAGGAAAGCCACTGTGATTTTCCTTCGCTCCCATTTTTAGGCAGCGAAAACGGACATGATCTTGCTGCCTGGCATGCGGTAACCGAAAACGAATATATCAGCGGACAGTTTCTCTGGACAGGCATTGATTATATGGGAGAGGCACACGGATGGCCGCTTCGAGCTTCTGAAGCCGGGCTTCTTACGATGGCTGGCTTTGAAAAATCCGGGTTTTACCGGCGGATGAGCTTCTGGTCATCCAAACCGATGTGCCATCTTTCCACACAGCGGGCAGACTCCATGAGAGAAAGCTGGCAGCCATTATTCGAAAGCTGGAATTACTGTGATGGAGAAGATATCGAAGTCCGCTGCTACACAAACCTTTCCGAAGCGGAATTATTCTTAAACGGAATCAGTCTCGGCAAAAAGGAGGCTTCCTATACTGAAGATTCGATTCGCTGGATCGTTCCCTTTCAGCCGGGCACGCTGATGGTTCTTGCTTCTGGAAAGCTTGCGGCACAAAAGGGCGGGGCTTCCTGTACTTTTGAAGCAAAGGATGAGCTGAAAACGACTTCTATGCCTTGTGCCCTGCAGATCCGACCCTGGAAGCCGTCCAAAGAAAATTCCGCTGTTTTACCGGAAAATCCGCTTCTGCAGTTCGAAGTTTATGCCGCCGACAGAGATGGTGCTTTCTGCTTCGGAGATTCCTCCATGGTTCAGGTAACGACAGACGGAGGCGTCCTTCTTGGAATTGAAAACGGAAATGCTGCAGACTGCACCGAGTATGCTTCTTCCTGCCGCCGGTTGTACCATGGACGACTGATTTTCTATGTCCGCCGCTCTTTTGCAGATCACCCGGTTACCGTGCAGGTTTCTTCAGAACTGCTAAAATCCAATTCTGTTACTATTTTCTGAAAGGAGTAACGACAGACTTTATGTGGAAATCCTTTTACAATCCAGATCTGGGCAAAGTAGAAACGCCACAGGGAACGATGACTCTCCCAAAGATTTTTCTTCCCCTGTTTCTGGAAATGTTTTTGATGAATCTGATGAGCACCGTCAATACTTTTACTTTGTCCTTTTATTCCGATGAAGCAGTTGCTGCCGTTGGTTCCGCCGGACAGTTTATGGGCATGATTCTGAATTTCTATTCCGTAATCAGTACCGGTGCGTCCATCGTAATCAGCCAGAATCTTGGTGCCAAAAAGGAAAAAAATGCATCCGATGCTGCTTTCTGTGCGCTGTTTGCAGGTGCCGGGTTAAGCGTTCTCCTTGGTGCTACACTTTCGTTCTTTTCCATGCCCCTGATGCGGCAGATGAATTTATCCGGCCAGGTATTAACATATGCCTCTTCTTACCTGAGAATCTGCATTCGTGTTTCCTTTTTTGCCGCGTTCGTGTCCATCTGCAGTGCCATATTTAAAAGCTATGGAAAGCCCAAAATATCGGTATTTGTTACCCTTGGAATGAATGCGCTGAATGCCCTTTTAAATTATCTGATCGTCTTTCAGCCGGTCGAACTGCCGCTTCACGGCGTAGAAGGGATTGCCTGTGCCTATGCCTTCAGTGAGGGCTGTGCCGCTTTTACCATGCTTCTGCTGCTCCTGGTTCTTCCGCTTGGCCTTGACTTCCGTCATAAGTCCATACGCAGCAGTTTCCGGATTTTACCAAAAGTGCTTCAAATCGGAATTCCAGGCGGTATCAGTACGCTTTCCTATTCTGTATCCCAGGTAGTGACAACCTCCATTATTGCACTTGTCGGTGTGCAGGCTGTTTCCGCCAAAATTTATGTTTCCACACTTGTTTTTTACGTGTATGTCCTAGGCCTCTCCCTTGGTCTTTCGACCTCGTTGCTGATCAGCTGGCTTACCGGCGCCGGAAAATACGAACAGGCTTATCAGCTGAATTTGCAGAATTTAAAAATCACAATTTTGCTGAATGCCTGCCTATCCACGCTCCTTGCCTGCTTTGGTTCCGTGCTGCTGCGGATCTTTACAGACGATCCTGCGATCCTTTCGATCGGACATACCATTTTGTTTTTTGATATTTTCGTGGAAATTTTTCGAGGCTTTAATCACATTGAGGAAAATTCCTTGCGCGGAGCAGGCGATGTGGTTTTCCCTATGGGTGTTTCCATTCTCTCCTGCTGGCTGATGAGTGTATTCTTCTCCTATCTGCTTGGTGTAAAAATGGGATTCGGATTATTCGGATGCTGGATCGCTTTTGGCATGGATGAGGCGTTCCGTGGTGTAAATTATCTGATCCGGTGGCGATCACGCAAATGGATGAAAAAAACCGTTGTTATTTCTGAAGAAAATACAATCTGGCCTTAAAAGGCTCCAGCTTCTCGTTGATTTTTCATTCGAGAAGCTGGAGCTTTCCGCTGTTGTTCATCTGCCCTAAAGCATTTTTTTGTATTATTATTTGATACGTTTCAGTTCATACTGTCTCGTACCAAGACCAATTTTCTCTGCCTGGTCAAGGGTTGCCTGCCATTCAATATTCGGATTGGAATCCTTGAAATGATCGTGGTGGCAATGCCATCCCGGCTCTGCAAGATGCTCGCCAAGCTGACTGTTTTCGATCGGAGTTGCCTTCAGGCAGGCATCGGCACACGCCTGGTCAATGGCAACCGGGTCGAAGCTTGCAAACATTCCGATATCCGGCAGGATCGGAGCATCGTTCTCCCCATGGCAGTCACAGTTCGGCTGATATCCTGTACCAGAGAGATATGGAAACACGGACGTCCATGACAGACAGCCTGTGCATACTCAGCCATTTTCCGGTCGAGAAGCTCGTTTGCACTGCTGTTTGGATTATAAACCGCATCAAAACTGCAGGCACCGATGCAGCGGCCGCATCCTTTGCATTTGTCATAGTCAATGACTGCTTTTTTATCCACATAGGAAATTGCATCGCTTCCGCATTCTTTTGCACAGCGGTGGCAGCCACGACAGACATCCGTATTGATCGCCGGTTTTCCACTGGCATGCTGCTGCATCTTTCCGGCGCGGCTTCCGCATCCCATACCGATATTTTTCAGTGCACCGCCAAAGCCCGTTGCTTCATGGCCTTTGAAATGGCTCAGACTGATAAAAATATCTGCGTCCATGATCGCATGGCCAATCAATGCTGTTTTGCAGTATTCTCCGTTGACAACCGGAACCTCAATTTCATCGGTTCCTCGCAGTCCATCTCCGATGATAATCTGGCATCCTGTGGTAATGGTATTGAATCCGTTCAGATTTGCGCAGTCAAGGTGCTCCAGGGCATTTTTTCTGCTGCCCGGATATAACGTATTGCAGTCTGTCAGGAACGGAAGACCTCCCTGCTCTTTACAGAGATCTGCAACCACTTTCGCATAATTCGGACGAAGAAACGCCATGTTTCCCAGTTCGCCAAAATGCATTTTGATTGCAACAAATTTACCTTCCATATCAATGTCTTTGACGCCAGCAGCGATACAGAGTTTTTTCAGCTTGTCAAGCTGACTCGTTCCCACAGGACATCGAAAGTCGGTAAAATAAACCGTTGACTTTTCCATTCTGTTATTCCTCCTAATTTGTCCTTTTTTATCAGAATAGCACTTTAAGCTTACTTGAAGTCAAGTGTGATTGTAATATGCATGGATCCAGTCATGCCCGAATGTTACAGTTTACTGCTACCCAGCAATCTGTAATATTTGCAGTCCTCATAGAAAGTTTTGCTTCGTAAAAGGAAGATTTGTAGTATTCTGTAAAGTTCATGCACTTGTCTTTTTTCAGGATTTTTCGTATACTGAAGGTAGTTTTAAAAAAATCAGAGTACAGAGTAAACGAAAACCGTCTGTTTTCTTTTACTCCCTGGGAGGTCGCATTTATGATAAAGGCAGTATTATTCGATATGGATGGTATCCTGTTTGACACCGAGATTGTAATGAAAGAGGGCTGGCAAAAAGCTGCCCGGGAGCTGAATTTTACGCTCACGGAGGAACATCTCTCACAGATGCGCGGCAGCGCGCTTCCACGGAGCAGAAAGCTGTTTGAGGAGTGGTTTCACGGAAAGGTGACATACGATGAGGGACGCGCGATCCGCTCGGCGTATCTGAATGATTATATTCAGCGAAATGGTGTACCGGAAAAGCCGGGACTTCACGAGTTTCTTTCCTGGCTGAAGGAACATTCGATTAAAGTTGCGGTTGCCACTTCCACAACACGGCGCGTTGCGGAAGGATACTGGAAACAGTCTGGCATTGACCAGTATATCGATGCTTCAGTCTGCGGGGATGAGGTAATCAACAGCAAGCCGGATCCGGAAATTTTCTTAAAAGCAGCGTCTCTTCTGAAAGTTCCGATTGCTGCATGCATAGTAGCCGAAGACAGCATCAATGGTCTGAAGGCCGCGCGTGCAGCTGGTGCCATCTCCTGCATGATCCCGGATCTGACACCGTATACAAAAGAGCTTTTTCCATTTTGTGATTATGTGAGTCCTTCTCTTTTGGACTGTAAAGAAATTCTGCTGCAGACTCCGGAAGCGGACAAACTGAAAAGCTGGAAGTAAAAAATCATACATAAATTCAATTATTTTACTGTAAGAAAGTCCTCCACACAGAATCTTTCTGCTGCGGAGGACTTTCCTTAACACGTCTTCATCATCTGTTCGTTTATTCTACATCTACCGGCGAATCATACGATTCCATAACATTGTAGATCTGTTCTGCTGCTGTTGTACGCAGTTTCTGCTGTGTGCTCTGGTTTGCGCATTTTTCGTATTCACGCATGAAGGCAGTTGCTGCGGTGTCAACATCTTCGGCATTTTTCAGTCTGTCCAGCAGATTCGGATTGTAGTCGGAAAGGTAGGCCATCAGACTGTCGAGCTGGCCGGACAGACTTCCAAGGCTCTTTCCAAGATCAATGGTATATCGGCACAGATACTCTTTGATCGTTGGATCTGTAAAACCACAGAGACCATATCCATATCTTCCGCCACTGTAAAGGCCAAAACGGGAACTTCGGATCACTTCGTCACGGGAAATGATTCCGGCATCAACAAGGTTCGTGTACTGCTCTCCGCTCAGGCTTGTGCGGCTGGTAGAGCCATACTCAAGCAGTGTCGGATTGAGGTCTGTGGATGCCTCGTTTGCAATATTTCCCATAATACCGGCGGCTCCTTCTTTTGTAAATCCGTGCATCAGGAAGTAATTCCAGATCTTTTCTGCGTTCGTTTCTCCGATTTCATCGTCGGCTGCAAAACGACGGATCGTCAGAATCGTGTCACAGTCCACCGGGCGGTCGCAGGTGATACCGGCGTTTTCATTCAGCGCTTCTACGATTTTTCCTTCTCCGTCATACAGCGCCACATGGCCATTATAGCAAATAACATCGCCTGTACGCGCTTCATCGAGGCTTGTAACCTCGGTTCCAAGACTGCGCCAGCCATCAGATGTTGTATATTCACCATCGTATGCACCGCAACGGGTCAGAATCTGCCATACAAAATGAGAGCAGTCAATACCGTCCGTCAGGGAGTTTCCACCCCAGACGTATGGTCTGCCAACGAACTGTTTTGCAAATGTGATAATACCGTTTCCGGTTGAGGTTTTTACTTCATAAACCGTTTCTTTTTTATAGGGAAAGGCTTCATTTTCAGACGGATCGATCACCTGATCCGCCAGTTTCATCTGATCCTCTCCGGTGCCGGTTACATATTCCAGCGCCTCTTTTCCCTGCTGCAGATAATCCGTACGGACAAAACCGCGGACGTCGCCCGATTCAATATAAACCCACTCCTGATCCGCATCGGCGATCACAAAGCAGAGTGCCTTTGCCGGAAGTGTTCCCACGATCCGTGCGCTGGTGGAACCGCTTTCGCGGACGTTTAATCTGGTATCGACCTTTGCGTAGGCGTACGCTTTGTCGACCTGTGCGAAACCTGCGCGGAGATCTTTTTTCATGGAGCTGATATATTTTCCGTAATCAATCGTCTGAATCCAGTCATCCGCCTGTGTCTCATCATTTTTCGGTGTTTCTGTCGGTGCTGGTGCAGGTGTCTCGGTTGGCACCGGTGTTTCTGTTGGTTCCGGGGTTTCGGACGGAGCTGGAGTCGGCGTTTCACTTGGGGATGGCGTTACCGACGGTTCTGGAGTTTCGCCTGGAGTTGGTTCCGGGGTTTCACTTGGAGATGGCTCCGGCATCTCGCCTGGATTCGGGTCTTCCGGTGTCTCCGTTGGAGTCGGATCCTCTGTCGGTTCTGGCGTTTCCGGTACTTCTGGCTCCTCTGTGGAAGCGGCATTTTCATCCTGAGATGGTACGGACGGTTCTTCTGCTGGTGTCTCGGTTTCCTGTGTTTCTACAGCCGGAACAACGGCTTCTTCTGTGTTTCCGTTTTCCGTTTCACTTTGCGTGGCCGGTGCATCCGCCTGATCTTTCTGCGTTTCCTGCACCGTTTTCGCTGTCTCCTCTGCATGCGCCGGTGCAGCCGAACCGAGAAGCATTCCGGCTGCCACGCCGAACGCTGTTACCGTTGTGCCAAATTTTTTCTTTGAAATCATATATGTTTTGCTCTCCTCTCTGCTGTTTGTCGATTTCTGCCTGCCATTTTCTGCTTTTGAGGCCGTTCGGATGAAATCACAAAAATGTATCGTTCCTGTAAAGTCTGGCCTCTTTTTTTGAAGATAAACCAAAAATGATATCATTCGTTTTCATTGTGCAAAAAATTTCACGTATTTTCTATATTGTATCACAGACAACAGCAGATGCAAAGAAACAAATCACATATTGAGGAATTTTTCTGTTTAACGCGTGAAATTGAGAGAGATTCTCTGTAAATTCTCAGGAACCGGACGGAATGCGGATCAGAAGCCGTTTTCCATTCTGCTCTGATACCGTCAGAACCGGAATATGTTTCTTGCGGAGCTGGTGCATGACCGGATAGGCCGCAAAGAGATCACCGCTGACACAGACAGCCTCCGGCTTTTCTTTTAACAAGTCCGACAGGTATTCCCGCAGGCGTATCTTCCATTCTGCTTTTTCAAGTGATGACACGGCATAACTGCCACAGATGTTCAGTTCCGGGGCCTCCGGCAGCGGTTTATGAAGAATAACTGCATGCTCCATGCCCGGCATCTGCCGCAAAAGCGCGTCATCCGCATCGATCGCATCGGTACCGATGTGGATCAGAACCGGTGCTTTTGGCATTCCCGCAAGGCTGATGCGACAGGCAGCGACGGCAGCGTCAAGCGTTTCTGCGGTGAGAAGAAATCCTCCTTTGTGGCAGAAAGACACATTGGAAAGCCCCGTCGCTTCCTGCAGTGCTTCTTTTTCCAGGCCAAGCCATGTTTCCGGAAAATCATACTTGTAATTGAATGAATTTTCTTTTCGAACCGGCTGCACGCAGCAACCGCCGCGGTTCGATGGGAATATCAGAAATGCAATTTCAGTCGCGGAAAGCTGTTTCTGACATGGAAAAAATTCCGACAGAATCAGAATCTTTTCATCCATTGTTCCTGCCTTTTTCTCCGCTGCGATCCGCTTCCTGTGTTCGGCAAGAAGAGCTGCAAACTGCTGCTCCGCCCGCTCATCCGCACGAAAACGCTCCCATTTATGTTCCAAAATCCGTCCGGCCACTGCCACCGCTTCCAGGAAAGCTGCATCGCTTCCGCTGTTATCATCCCATACCGGATTGAACATGCCGATCATACTGGCGAGTTCATTCTTTTCTCCTGTATTATCATTGAGATCGAGCGGCTGTACAAACTTCTCGTCAAACCGCGCGGCCATCTCCGGACTTAAAATTTCTGTGCCAAGTGCCTCCCATAAAAGGCCAAACGCCGCGTACGGAACCTGGTTTTCCCGGATCCGGCTGTCTTTCTGGTGATGGTCGTATTCTCCTCTTCCAATATCAAAAACAATCCCGTCAAAATCCTCCGGCACACGATTTCCGCGCTGGATAGTAAGCTGTGGATTAAAATGCAGAAGCAGTGCCGCAGAGAACACATCATCCGCATGAAATTTTCCGCCGTGCGTAAAAGCAGCGGCATGTTCTTTTTGTATCTGTTCTAATAATGTCATAAAATTCCAACTTCCTTTTTCTTAAGATCTGCTCTATTTTACTCTATCTGGCGGCTGTTTCGCAACGGTTCTATGTAAAGAAAAACTTGAAAACTTCCTGGCACATCTTTATTAAAAATCATTTCCGTAGTCTGCACACTTATCTACGAAAATTCTTTTGTGGGTATTTGGAAAATCAAAATGAGCGGCTCCTCTTCCAAGGTTCCGCTCATTTTGATTTTTCTTCCTTTCATACCTGAATCCGGTCTGCAGCTGCATCACACATTGCAATCCGTTTTCCATCCATGCCAAGGATCAATCCACCGTTTATTCTCTGGATGACCTGTACGGTGCTGCCTTCTTTGATTTTACGGCTTCGGAGGAAATCCAGAACATCAGGGATTCCAAACATCCATTTGATGGTACAGATATCACCGGTTTTTTTCTTTGAAAGTGCCTGCATGGTATCCCTCCTTTTTACTTTTTCTATATTGTATTCCCTGAGAAAATATTTAGTCAATAAGAACAATTGGGATACGCTTCTAACTAAAGTTTGTGTGCAAAGCGCTAGAGTGTGTTTGAAAAAGGCTTTTCGTAGTCTGCATGTTCCAATTTGTGGGAGATTTTGTCTGAATGAAGGAGGCGTAGCGGGCTACGGCGACTGAATGAGGGCAAAATATACCGCAAAGCGGGGCGTGCAGGCTGCGGAAATGGTTTTTCAAACACACTCTAGTTTTTCAATCAGAAAAAGAGTTTGCTGCACGCGATCGCAATCGAAGCTACGGCCACGATCCGTTTCAGCAGCGTCTGGTTGATTTTCGTCGCATTTCGTAATTATTATAAATAATCACGCAGAAGACGATTCATCATTATGTCAATTATTAAAGCGTGCTGGGAAAACATTTCTCATTACGTTCTCCACTATCTCTTTAGATTCAGAAAGAATTGACATATTTTATCTGGCATAGCACATGTGACTGCATCCATTTGGAAAAAGCTCTGCTTTCATCGCTCGGATATATTCTTCTTCCGTAGAAGAATCCTCCAGAATCTCCAGTGTGCGGCGCAGATTTCGGATATCACGCTCCATAAAATCAGTATAATTTCCCCGGCCTACCAGCTTCAGATGAGTGATTCCGGCATCGGAAAGCGTTTTAATGTACACAGGCCGCAGCCGGTTGCGCCACAGAGGTAACCATCTTCCGATACAGGATTCGTCAGTTCTGATGCAGAATCCCATTCGGATATAGAAATATTTTCTCCCGGACGATTTTTTTCTTGTTTTTCTAATTTAGATTCTGAAAACGACATCGGTTTCTTCCAGTAAGGAACCCGGCAAAGATATCCCATTTCATCGCAGTGCAGGGAATTGCAGAAAGCACCACTGAACTGGCACAGTTCATTCAAAGCAAATGCCTCGAACTCCGTTGGATAAGTCCATTCTTTTCGAGCGGCTTCTTTCTGCGCAGTTATATGCCGAATCACTGCACGCATTTCCGAGATCGTATTTTTGCGCTGGAAAATGATCCTCTTCGGGTATTCTTTCGCAAAAACCTCTGTCATCGCAGAATTCACCGTTCCCAAATCCCCGCTCAGATGCACCTCACAGTCGATCTTTTCTTTTCGCAGGTACACAAGCAGCGCGGGATCCGCAAGAATATAACTGTCAAACCCTATGCTGCGGCACTGTTGGATGATCTGCGTGATTTCTTCATACTGCTCCGGCCGGTAATACAGTGAATTAAACGTCAAATGCACCGGCTTCTGATATTTCTGCACCATATTAGCCAGAATTTCCAGTTCACTGAACGATCCGATTTGTACATTATAGTTTAAGACCTCTCTCCGATTCAGCGGCAGAACCGTTCCGTATTTTTCTGACCAGGAAAACGGAACGTAACCGCAGAACAGCTCGTCTGCTCCAGCGCGGACGTAACGGGGATAGTCATCAATAGAGCCTAGGCCTGCTGTGATTTTCATAAGTTAAATCCTTTCGCTTGCGCCTCATTCAAATTCAATCTCTTCCTCCGCCTTAGCATACAAATCCAGCTGATTTTCAATATCAAGTCTCTGAACCAGCCAACCTCTTGCAAGACACATCTTCACAAAATCGTCTATACGATTTACTCCATTCATCTCTTTTAACGTTACAACCACACCAAACGGAAGAGAATCTTTTCTTTTCTGCAAGCGTTCTTTCGTATTAATCTTAAGTCCCCATAACCCAGAATCATAAGCCTTTCGGGGAACCCTTTTTTCTTTTATTTCTTCACTGATATGTTTCACATTATCCCATTTGCGATACATTTTTCTTGCATCTTCTTCGTACAAAGTAATCTGTTTCTCTTCAGACTGTCGATTGTCATCAATTGCTTTAATCATGGTTGACCCTCTTTTGGCAACAACTCTGCCAAAATGAATATCCATTTCTGTACTCGTATAGTCAACACCCTGTTTGCGATCGCACTGTGGAAAATATGCCAGGGTAGCTCTTGCATAAAACGGGTGCGCATGATCTACAACAGGCACTGGCAGATTATAAGTATAAGTTTCATATTCCTCCGATGCCCCTGTCATAATGAAACGTATTTCATCATCCGGTGTTTTTAAAACCTCATTAATATGCTTTGGCACAACACCATATCCGATTCTATGTGAAATATCATCTCTTCGATTCCATCCGGCAGCTGCATCAATCAGCAATGCTTTCGCCACTTCCCGGCTTAATCCCATAATATGAATCAAATATGCCAGTTTACGTGAAATCCATGGCGCTGCAAATGAAGTTCCCGCTACGTATGCTGCTCCCATATCGTCTTTGCATACCACCATTTTATCTGTATAGACCGTTCCATCACCACCATAATAACTGACATCCGGTTTATGAAAAAACGACAGAACAGGTCCAATCCTGGTATAAGAAGCAGAATTTCCTGCAAAATCCACAGCATTAACCACCATAGAATTCAGGGAATCTGCCGGAGATCCAATTCTCATATTCTTTTTGGTAACTCCTGCCGGAATATTTGTACCTGCTACCACAAAAATAACATCATATTCACTCTGAATACGATCCAGCTCTGCAGCCTCCGGCGAAATAAAATTTGGTTTGATTTCAAGCTTTGACCCCAGCGATAAATTCCAGATTTTAATATCTCGATTAGACGCAACAATATTTCGGATCATTTTCAGAACAGTAAAAGAACTAAATCCGTTATTTGTTGCCACGCCAAAATGTCTTACACGAAATCTGCCACAGCCATCCGCAAGCTCCGGGTTTCCCTGTGGACCATCTACGATAATATAGCTGACAGCTGTTCCGTGTTCATAATCTTTCCTGGACAGAGGAATATTAGGATCCAAAAGATTTTTATATTCAACCCACTCGTGAAAATACACTTTTTCATTGAACTGTGTATCTATCACACCTATGACCGGTTCGTTCTGTGGATGTGGGATTAATAATCCGGCCTCCTCTTCCATATCCTCATACGCATCTAACACATCGTCTCTTGAAATCTCAGAGAAGTCTGTAACTCCCATAGCGATCAGATACGACGCATTGTTATATAGCAATTTAACTTCGTCTGGATTCAGTCTTAAAGTAGTTCCGTCTATGATGCGATCATCTACAATATCAATTCCGAATTTTGAAAGAAGTCTTTTTGTATCCACCCCTGTCTGATAGATGGTAATGATTGCTTCTTCTGTTATTTCCTCTGTTGCTCTGTCAATATCAAATCGTTCCACATAAAAGCCGTCAACCACGGTTTTCAGAAAACTGGTTTTGGGTACTTCATTAAAATGATATTTTTCACCTAATTCTTCTATTACTTCACTAGGAACAGAACCTTTATAATACTGTTCTATGATGGACGCTGTCTTTTTTAAAACATCGATAGATTTTTCAATTGCCTGCAAGGAAACAAAATGCGTAAAAACATGTTTTTGCACTTCATTTCCTTTTTGATCTGGCTCCCAGACAAATTTGGCCCCTCGAATTGATTCTGTCGGCGATTTTCCATTTTCTGACAGTAGAATTTTCAACCGGTTGCTTTTGGCAACAATATGCTTATAATGTACACTTACCAGGGCACCACGAATATCCTTGTTTTCCGTCCAATATACAAGTATTCTTTCCAGCTGCTTTTCCAACTCACGTAAATGTGATGCAGAAACACTTTTCCCTTTTGGAAGCTTAGGTGATCCCGGTCTGGAACGATTTGATCTTTGTTCGAATCTTCCTTTTAACTGTAAAATACTATTCATCCCTTACACCTTCTTTTAAATCACGAGCCACGCTGCTTTTGGAACGTCCAACCAATATTTCCATTTCTCTCACTGTGAATTTCTGACTCTGCAGTTTTTTCAGATCGTCTGGTTTTTCATTACATACTGCATAGTATAACCGTCTAAAATAATCCATGCCGTCTTTCGGATTACTAAAGGCAACCGACGTCCTGATCAAATTTTTCAGTTCGCCTGGATATGGTAATTTGGACATCAATTTCATAATTTTCCGAAACAGGCGAATATCTCTATTTGCAAGTTTCAGCTTATCCAGATAACGATCCAGCATTTGCTCAGCAATAGAAAGAAGATCTTCCTGCGAATAGCGGTTAAAATCAATCACAGAATCAAACCTTCTTATCAATGCCCTGTCAAAATACTGGTAAAGATTTGTTGTTGCAATCAAAACAACATCTTCATTCATTCGGTCAAACTCTTTTAACATTGTTGATGTAGCCCGCCCCATTTCTCTTAAATCGTTTTGGTTCGTGCGATCCAATGCCAATGCATCGATTTCGTCAAATAGAACAATCACCTTATCCGGTTGAGCAAATTGGTTGATTTCTTTAAATAACATAGACAGATTCTTCTGTGTCTGACCAAGCTTACTATCTATAACAGAAGAAAAATCCACCATAAAAATCTCTCTGTTTAAGATTCTTGCCAATTGTTTTACTGCTTCCGTTTTTCCTGTTCCAGGCGCTCCCTGAAAAAGGAACTTATTAATTCCAATGTGATGATCAATTGCATTAACTATCCCTATTAAATCACCTGTAATTTCATCCGGAAGTAATAACATATCCGTATTCGCTTCTATTTTTCAAAAAAAGGAGAAACATTCTCTGATACCTGCGGCACAAACGTATTAGCATTTGATAATAATGACATAATATACTCAGCCAGTTGATAATCGCCGGATGCATCAAAATCCTTTGCTATTTCATAAGCTTCACTGCGAAAACCAACATCATTTTTTTCGGTATAATACTTAATTAAACTTATAACACTTTTCTTCTTCATACTATGCACCCCATTTTTATTCGCTGTCCTTTTTATATCACGTTGGGACAATTTTGTCAATATTGGGACAGTTTATCTTTTGTAACAAAAAAGCAGCCCCCATAGGCTACTTTTTGTTTATAGATTTTTAACCACCACTTTACACCGTTTCCTACAGAATGCAATTCCATACGCAAGAATGTCATTTCGTCCATCTTCGCGAAGTTCTGTATCGTATCTGCGATCCTCGATCTGTTCCAGCGCTCTTTCACACGCCTGATCGAGATCATTCAGAGAACGGACGTATTTCAATTCCACTATGATTCCCGCATCCGGATTTTTCGGTTTGAGCAGAATATCCGCAAAACCATCTCCGGATTCTCTGTTTGATTTCACAACCCAGCCAGAATAGTTCTTCAAAATGCCAAGCAAAATGCCGTGATAAAAAATTTCTTTTTCTTCGTTCCGTGCCTTTGTATCGAAAACACGGATCGTTTCTCCGAGAAACATCGTCAGTTCCTGCTGGATCGTCTCCGCCTCTCCTTCCAGAAATCTCTGATTGATTTTATCTGTAGATGCTCTGTTGTTCGCAACGATCTGATTAAACCATTCACGGATCTGCTGAACAAAAACTTCGCGGATTTCCTGATTCGGAATGATCAGCTTGTACACGCCATTGTCAGCTTTTCCAAGCCGTGTGAGATATCCGGTTGTGAAAAGCACACTCCATATGTTGTCGATGCTGTTATCAATTTTGTCATACGTCAAATCCGAACGAATTCTCTTTTCAACTGCATTTCCCGCAATCAACTGTTCGATTTCGTCTTTTGTCGTGATATCAGCCTGTTCAATAAAGCGTTTCACAAGATCATTTCCGCTGCTGTTGATCCAATAGGACTTAGGCTGTACATTTGGATCACTCAATAAATCGTCCACATAGTTAATCACATCCCAGGGACAATAGATATCTGCGCCGCCGAAATGATAACCGTCATACCACTCTTTCACTTTCTCGAAATGTTCCTGCAGATTGTAATTTGCAAGAAGTTTTTTTACCTCTTCATTCGTAAAGCCGAACTCTTCATCATAGCGAACGTCGTCTGCTGCATAAACTTTGAAGTTGTTCAATCCTGTAAAGATACTTTCTTTGGAAACCCGGAGACATCCTGTCAGTACAGCAAATTGCAGATCATCATTCGTCTTCAGCGCCTGTCCGAACAATCCACGAATCAGTGAAACCATTTCTTTATAGTATCCATGCTGAAACGCTTTGTCGAGAGGAACATCGTACTCATCAATCAAAAACGGTTGCATGTTTATACCAGCCAACTACATACGTTTCTTTTTCTATTGCATCCGGATACAATGCACAATATACGACAAGCACATCATCCACCGAAGTTTCCTCATTCATGCCCTCACAGTCATAAATCTTCTCAATTCTTAACTGATTTCGAGTTTCTTTATTGGTTGACTTTGTCTCCACAAAGCCAAGACAATATTCCCCTTTCGGATATCCGGATTCTTCTGTAAGCGGTATTGCTTCAAAATTGTATTTTTCATGTGCGTCAAGAGTTTCTTTTACATAGGAACCTCCATTTTGCGGTTCGTCTTTTCCCCATACAATTCCTTTATAATAATTCATCCATGCAATATTGCAAAATAGTATTCTCATAGGTATTAACCTTCTTCTTTGGAAAATAGATTCAAATCAGCATAAAAGAGACCCCACTCTCGCAAATGAAGCCTCATAAAATTTGATACATTCGTATTATACCGTTGCGTTCTCCATCATTTTCTGAAGCTGATCAACCGTCATTTTGGCATCAACTGCAGCACACTCAATTTTCCCATGTGCATACACCTCCTCAAAAATATTTCAGAGAAGTCTGCACCCTTCCTGTTGTTTTTCAACTTATCATGAATGGGCAGTTCTATCAAGTTGGAAATATGAACTGCGAACATGCTTCTTAAGATGTCACTATAACAAATTCACTACAATCCGGTCTATCCCACGCAGCCCATACATTTTCCCTATCGTCTCTGGATCCTGCAAAACGGTCAAATTCATTCCAAACAGTGAATTATATCTCCCAATCATCCGCAGATGCTCCGGATATAAAAACGCCTGTTTTTCGCAAAACCTCGGGCATTCCCGCACCGGCATCTGCGCGCTGCAGCTTCCTTTGGTGCACGCTGCGTACAGTGGACAGTACTGCGAGGTATTGGTCTGATAAAAGGGAAGATGCATACTGTTTTTTCCTTCCGGGAACTTCCCGGTACCGGTATTGCCGCAGCTCTCCCATTCATACCGCTCGATCTGGAATTCTGCTTTCAAATATTTACGGTAAAATGCCGCGTGGACGCTGTTTTTCTCAAATAGTGTGCGGTCTCCCAGCTTGTAGGCCATCCTGGGATCTTTTTTTCGCTTATTAAGCAGAATGCCTAGACAGATGGAAAACACAGGAAAATGAGCGGCCAGATGAGCGGTTCCCCAGTCATTTACAACAAGCTCAACGGCTTTATTCTTTCGTTCGCACCATTCAGCGAGACGCTGCAGCCGCTGCTGTGTTTCCGACAGATTTTCTTCCAGCAAAAATGGAAACGTAAGCGTAATTGAAAACGACTCCCGGCAGGCTTTATCCATCAGTGCGAACAGTTCCTCTTCCGTTGGTGCCAGATGCGGGCAGAAAGCATTTCCTATATAGAGCCGATCCGGGTGAAAAACCGGCGGATCTGCAATCTGGTTTCTCCGAAAATAAGCATCAAAAAACACCGCACTTTCCATCGAAAGATACGCCTTATACCATTCCGGCCGGTCCAGTTCGAGCGCCAGCTCAATCGGCTGCCCGGATCCGGCAGCACTATTTTGCAATGCCACAAAGGTTTCCTTCGTAATTCCGGAAAACCATACTTTTTTCTGCTCTTCCAGACTTTCCAGATGAAACGCGTCCTGCTCCGCAGGATATCCTGTCATCTCTTCTGCAAGCGCGGCATCATCGTCCTCCATTTTCCAGCGAATATACTGGCTGTATTGCAGGGCAAGGCGCTGTACCGCATTTTGATAATCTTCCTGTTCCGTGGCGAAGGTATAAACAACATCAAAATCTTCCTCTTTTTCCTGCAGAAAAGTCACATCACGAAGAAAAATCCGCTGGTAGGATGCCGTTTTCTGATCGTAAAATGCCAGTTCCCACGGTGCGTTTTTCTGCTCAACTGTGGCCGGTGCCGCAATGCGGGTCTGAAAGCCATATTCCGAAATTGCCGTGATCCGCACTTCCTTATCTCCCCAGTATCCCGCCAGGATTCCGAACGGCAGCATGGAAATCCATGGCCATTGATCAATTTCTGTTTCACATTGCTTTTTTTGTTTCATGTATTCAAATCTCCCATTTCCCGATATATTCCAGATAAAAAAATATTTCAATTACGATTTAGTATACCTGTTTTTCATTCAAACGCAATCCCGAAATACGATTCAAAAGCACAAGCATAATCTGCGATATCCTTTCCAAAATGCAATTCCCAATTATAGTAGAAAAAAATCCATCCATACCCAGGCGCAGTCTCATCAGAGACCTCCCAGTTATAGATGGATTTTTATTTTCTACCATATGTAGTCTGGCTGCATTATTTTTCCATCAGACCCGGCAAAGCCTGTAGAAACATCTGCGAACCTGCCTATTTTGTAAACGTCTCAATCAGCTCTTTGGCATCATCATATCCCTGTCCTTCCAGTTCTTTCTGATACCACTCGTCCACGCCGTCTACCGCCTGTTTGAAGGAATCGATGTCCATATCCTCAGAATTGGTAATGGTAACACCATTTTCATTCTGCCAGCGGTTCATGATTTCATCATCACCGGCGCGGTTGATTTCACGCTCGTACTGTGTTGCCAGACGTCCGCACTCATCGATCACTTCCTGCTGCTCCGGTGTCATGCTGTCGTAAATATCTCCGTTGATGCAGAAGAACAGACAGTCATAAATTGCATTCCACATCGAGCAGTACGGCTGTACTTCCTGTACGCTTGCTGCATCGATAGCCGGAAGCGGATTTTCCTGGCCTTCTACGGTTTTCTGCTGCAGGGCCGTGTAGGTCTCGGACCAGTTCATGTTGGTGGCATCGGCGCCCCAGCGTTTGTAACATTCCATCAGCAGGTTGCTTCCTGCCACACGGATTTTCAGGTTTTTCATGTCATCGACGGTTTTTACTTCCTGCTTGCTGTTGGTCAGCTGACGGAAACCGTTCTCAGCGATTCCCATGCAGTGCAGGCCGTACTCATCAAGGATCTCTTTTAATTTTTCGCCTGCCTCGCCGTCCAGTTTGGCATCCGCATCTTCTACGGAATCAAACAGGAACGGAAGGGATACGACGTTAAATCTCGGGTCAAAGGCAGAGTAAATCAGGTTGCTGTGCATTGAAATCTGTACCGGATCTCCATCGATCAGTGCCTGGATACCCTCGGACTGGTTTCCGTTGGTCAGCTGGTCTGCGGCATATACGTTGACTTTGATCTTGCCGCCGGTTGCTTTTTCAATCAGCTCACCGAACTTCCGGCCGCCTTCTGCCCAGGTACTGGTTTCTGTCGTGGAGCAGGTGAAGTTCCAGGTCTGCTCCGGCCAGTCGAGATCGCTTCTGTCTTCTACATCGTAGGTGCTTGCAGAAGATGTATCTTTCTTTGTAAAGGCTTCAATCAGATCTTTGGCATCGTCATAACCTGCGCTTTCCAGTTCCTTCTGATACCACTCATCCACGCCATCTACCGCCTGTTTAAAGGAATCGATGTCCATATCTTCGTATTTTGTGATCTTGACACCGTTCTCGTTCTGCCAGCGGTTCATGATCTCATCGTCACCGGCACGGTTGATCGCACGTTCGTAATCGACGGCTTTCTGTCCGGCCTCATCGACAACTTTCTGCTGTTCTGGAGTCAGATTGTTATAGATATCTCCGTTAATGCAGAAGAACAGGCAGTCATAAATCGCATTCCACATCGAGCAGTACGGCTGTACTTCCTGTACGCTGGCTGCGTCGATAGCCGGCAGCGGATTCTCCTGGCCTTCTACGGTTTTCTGCTGCAGGGCGGTGTAGGTCTCGGACCAGTTCATGTTGGTCGCATCGGCGCCCCAGCGTTTGTAGCACTCCATCAGCAGGTTACTTCCTGCTACACGGATTTTCAGGTTTTTCATATCATCGACGGTTTTTACTTCCTGCTTGCTGTTGGTCAGCTGGCGGAAACCGTTCTCGGCGATTCCCATGCAGTGCAGGCCGTACTCATCGAGGATTGCTTTTAATTTTTTGCCTGCCTCGCCGTCCAGTTTGGCATCCGCATCTTCTACCGAATCAAACAGGAACGGAAGAGATACGACGTTAAATCTCGGGTCAAACGCAGAGTAAATCAGGTTGCTGTGCATCGAAATCTGTACCGGGTCTCCGTTCATCAGTGCCTGGATTCCCTCAGACTGGTTTCCGTTGGTCAGCTGGTCTGCGGCGTATACATTGACTTTGATCTTGCCGCCGGTTGCTTTTTCCATGAGCTCGCCGAACTTGCGTCCGCCTTCTGCCCAGGTACTGTTCTCGGTGGTGGAGCAGGTAAAGTTCCAGGTCTGCTCTTCCCATCCAAGGTCACTGTAATCAGCGATATCATTGTAATCCTCATTGCCGGAGGAATTTCCTGCTGTGCTGCCATCCGCACCATCGCCACTGGAAGTATCGGAATTCGTTGCTGCAGCTACCGTTCCGGTATAAGCTCCGTCTTTTGCCAGTGCTTTTGGAAGGAACGTAGAAATCTGCGGAACATACGTAATCAGAAGCAGAACTGCTACCGATGCTGCGATCATTGGCATAACGGCTTTGGAAATCTGCTGAATGGTAACTTCCATTCCTTTTTTCAGTTTTACGGAAATGGCAACAAACAGGTTGACACCAACCGGCGGAGTTACCTGTCCGATGGCCAGGTTGACGGTTGCCACGATACCGAATGCTACCAGGTCATAGCCAAGGGCTTTGCAGACCGGAAGCATAATCGGGATGAAAATGTACATCGCAGAGTTTGCATCGATAAAGCATCCTGCAATCAGGAAAATGATATTGACAATCAGAAGGAATACAAACTGGTTATGAGCAACGCTTCCAAGAAGATCCGATGCTGCCTGCGCAATACCAAACTTTGTGCAGACAAAGGAGAACAGAGAAGCACTTGCGACGATCAGCATAATTCCACCGGTTGTTTTGGCAGAATCTACCATCAGATCCCACAGGTCTTTCAGTTTGATCTCTTTATAAATAAAGATTCCGACAAACAGACCGTATACAACGGAAACGGCAGCTGCCTCGGTCGGGGTGAAAACACTTCCATAGATACCGCCAAGGATGATGACCGGCATTAAGAATCCCCAGAAAGCATCTTTAAAGGCATCCCATCTTTCTTTGGCTGTTGCTTTTTTCTGGGTCGGCTGAATGTTGTGTTTCTTTGCCTCCAGAAGAACAACGATGACAAGGGCCACACCCATCAGAATACCAGGAACGATACCTGCTGTGAACATATCGGCAATGGATACGCCTGTGATGGATGCATAAACAACGAATGCAATACTCGGCGGTATGACGATCGCAATCGAACTTGCCGTCGCCATCAGGGCTGTGGAAAACGGAGCAGAAAATCCGCCTCGCTCAATCATGGCAGGGATCAGAACCATACCAAGTGCTGCTACGGTTGCCGGACCGGAACCGGAAATCGCGCCAAAGAAGCAGGCTACGATAACGCATACGATCGCGATACCGCCCTTTTTATGGCCGACGCAGGTGTCGACGAAACGAATCAGTCGTTTGGAAATGCCCGCTTTTGCCATAATGTTTCCGGACAGTACAAAGAACGGAATGGCAAGGAGCAAAAATTTACTGATACCGGAATACATATTGGTTGCTACGATGGTCAGGGATGTACCGGAGTACAGGATCGCGCAGATCGAAGACAGACCAAGGCAGATGCCAATCGGGATACCAAGGATCAGAAAAACAAAGAATGAAAGAAAAAGAATTGCACTGATCATTTTTTCTGTCCCTCCTCTTTTGCTTTTACGAATGTATCAATCAGATATTCGATCATGTGCAGCGTCATGCAGGCTGCGCCGATCGGTACGAAAGACCAGAAAATCCATTCCGGCCAGTTTAAAACGAACGTTCTCTTTCCGTTGGCAAGCTGGGTCAGAACCTTGTCCATGCCGTATTTAAACAGGACTGCGGTAAATGCAACACTGAAAGCTGTGTTGACCACCAGCAGAATTCTTCTCGCTTTTTCTGAAAGACGGTCCGGCAGTAAAGAAAGATTGACCAGCTCTCCGTCACGGGCAGCGAGCGCTGCTGCGAGAAGTGTAATCAGGACAAATACCGCAACAACGAGTTCCTCGGTAAATGACCAGGATTGATGCAGAATCTTACGGGACAGGACATTTCCGACCGTAAGCACAACAATCAGGATCGTGGACAGCACAAGAATCAATTTCTCGACAAATGCCACGCCGTTCATGATTTTTTTGTACACTTTCATATGTTTCCTCCCTTTTCCTGTCTGCGCGTGTTTTGCAGCAGGATTTGTTTCTTGCCAGGCTGTATTACCGGTATTTCTGCATAAAAAAAGCCGCCCCACGATAACCAGGGACGGACCATATTTTTTCCGCAAACCACCCTTGTCTCTCCTTTGAAACAAGTACGAATACACGCACAAGCATACGCGGTTTCTGTAACGGGAAACTCCCGTGAAAACCTACTGGAATCCTGTCTTTATCTTAATGAAACAATAAAAACAGTTCTTTGGGTTTCCCTTCTCCGAGATGATGTTCAATCCGGACACGCTGCTGTCTCGCACCTTCTCCGACAGCTCTCTGCAAACGCTTTTTCCGCATTTACTTTTTCTCTTCCCAGAATTTATCTTACACGATGGCTGTAATTTTAGCGCGATTTTTGTCATTTGTCAAGAATTGGTTCTGAAATTTTGTTATAATTTTGAAAAACCGTAAAATTTTCGGTTTGGTGTTCTGTTTCGATTGCAGCACCTTTTTTTCTTGCTATTTTCCCACAGATACGATAAAATAACAGACAGATAAGATCCGATGCGACGGGTCTTTTTTCTCGGCATTCTGCCACGATTTTTACTACCCAGAAAAGAGGAACAGCAACTATGAAAATAGATCTTAGAACGATTCCGGATGCAGAGGTTTCCGGCATCGACCTGATGGACGTTGATATCACACTCCCGGCTCCGGAAGCAGAACCGCAGCGCCAGTATTACTTTATGGCGCTCTTAAAACAGCAGCTCGTCCCAGAACGCGCGAAAAAAAACGGCAAAGAATTCCTGACTGCCTGTATCACAACATTCGGATGCCAGATGAACGCCCGCGATTCTGAAAAGCTCGAGGGAATCCTGGAAACCGTCGGCTACCACATTGTGGAGACCGAGGATGCTGACTTTGTCGTTTACAATACCTGTACCGTCCGTGAAAACGCCAATCTTCGCGTCTACGGCCGTCTCGGACAGCTTGGCAAATACAAAAAGAAAAATCCGGGCATGATCATCTCCCTCTGCGGATGCATGATGCAGGAGCCGCTCGTTGTCGAAAAGCTCAAAAAAAGCTATCATTTCGTTAACCTGATTTTCGGAACCCACAATATCTACCGCTTCGCTGAATACCTTGTCCGTTGTATGACCGAGGACCGCATGGTGATCGATATCTGGAAAGATACCGACAAGATCGTGGAAAATCTTCCGGTTGACCGGAAATATCCGTTCAAATCCGGTGTCAATATCATGTTCGGTTGCAACAACTTCTGCAGCTACTGTATCGTACCGTATGTGCGCGGCCGCGAGCGCAGCCGGAAGCCGGAGGAAATCGTTGCAGAGATCAAACGCCTCGTTGCAGACGGCGTTGTGGAGATCATGCTGCTCGGTCAGAACGTCAACTCTTACGGAAAGAATCTTGAGGAGCCGATGACGTTTGCCCAGCTTCTGCGCGAGGTTAATAAAATCGAAGGGCTGAAACGCATCCGTTTCATGACCTCCCACCCGAAGGATCTCTCTGAGGAGCTGATCGATGCGATGCGCGACTGCGAAAAGGTCTGCCTCCATCTTCATCTCCCGCTCCAGTCCGGAAGCAGCCGCATCTTAAAGCTGATGAACCGCCGCTACACGAAAGAGCAGTATCTTGACCTTGTTGACCGCATCCGCGCGAAAGTACCGGATGTCTCCCTGACAACCGATATCATCGTCGGTTTCCCTGGCGAGACAGAGGAAGATTTTCTCGAAACGATGGATGTGGTACGTAAGGTCCGCTACGACAGCGCCTTTACCTTCCAGTATTCCCGAAGAACAGGAACACCGGCTGCCGCTATGGAGGATCAGATTCCGGTCGATGTTGTGAAGGACCGTTTCGACCGTCTTCTTGCTGAAGTACAGGAAATCTCCCGTGAGGTAACGGCAAGACATACCCACACAGTTCAAGAAGTTCTCGTCGAGAGCATCAATGAACAGGATCCGTCCCTTGTGACCGGCCGTATGAGTAACAATACGCTCGTTCATTTCAAAGGTGATGCTTCCCTGATCGGCACGCTGCAGAATGTATATCTGGATGAGTGCCGCGGTTTCTATTACATGGGAACACCGGTGGAAAACAACTAAATCTTTCAAAAACAAAAATCCCGGATTTTCGGTTCCTGCTTTTACGGCAGGTATCCAGAATCCGGGATTTTTATTTTTACTTCGAAACACCTTTTGACAGCCGCACTTGATACACCAGATACGTAACCATCAGCATCGCTCCCGCGCCAATCCATGCGGAAATCTCAGCGAATGCGACACCGCGGAACGCAAAGTGCGGAACCGCAATCTGAACGATGCCGACACGCATCACAACTTCAACAACACCGGAAATCATCGGCAGTACCGTTTTTCCCATGCCCTGGCAGGCGTTTCGGAATACGAAAAGCCATCCAAGCGGAAACAATGCGATTCCGGTGAGCGGAAGAAAGATACAGGTGTAGGAAATGACGGTCGGATCGTTCAGCATCAGAGATGCCAGGAATTTCGGCGCGAAAATTTCCAGCGCCGCAAACGGCAGATTGACTAGACTCGACAGGATCACACCGGCCCATACGCCGCTCTTGATTCTGTCATACTTCTTTGCTCCATAGTTCTGTCCGGTAAAGGTCAGAAGCGCCAGTCCGACGGTCACACCCGGCTGCTCAAACAGACCGCAGACCTTCATGCATGCCGCATACGCAGCCACATAGGCGGTTCCCATCTGGTTGACAAAGACCTGAAGCACCATTCCTCCGATGGCAGTAACAGAATTCATCACTGCAACCGGAAGACCTTTTCCGGTCAGCGCGGCAAGAATTTTTCCATCCGCTTTCCAGTCCCCCTTCTGTGGAAGCAACTCCGGTGCACGGAGGATGTGCCAGAAGCAGTACAGCGCGGAAATCGCCTGCGCCAGAACCGTGGCAAGTGCTGCTCCAAATACACCCATGTGAAGCGGAAACACAAAGAGAAGATCCAGCACAATATTGGCAATGGCAGAAAGCACCATGGAGACGAGCGGAACCTTGCTGTTTCCGACCGAGCGGAGCAGTGTCATCACAAAGTTATTGAAAATCGTGATGGTGCTTCCGGCCAGGATTGTTCCGAAATACACGAGAGTATCCGTCATCATATCCTCCGGCGTCTGCAGAAAGATAAACAGCCGCCGCATCAGAAGCAGGCTGAACGTTGTGATCACGATTCCGATGGCAAGGCAGATATAGACCGACATGGCAATCTCTTTCCGCAGCTTTTTTGTATCGTTTGCACCAAAAGAATGTGAAATACAGATGCCAAGGCCACCCGTCAGTCCGACGGCAAAGCCGATAATCAGAAAATGAACGGAGCCTGTGTTTCCAACTGCGGCAAGCGCCGTATCTCCGATTCCTTTTCCGACAACCATGGAATCCACGAAGCTGTAAAGCTGTTGGAACAGATTTCCGATCAGAATGGGCAGGAAAAACTGAAAAATCAGTTTCATGCTGTTCCCTCTTGTCATATCATTTGTTGTGTTCTGCATGGTATTTTTTCTATCCTGTCCTTTCTCTTTTAGAATTTCCTGTTTCTTTATTGATTCCCCCTCGTCTTGTCAAGACCGCAAAATGCGGCTATAATAGAGCATAACTTAGACGAAAGGTTTTTACATCACTGGCATGAACAATTTATACGAATACATCGATCCAATTGCTTCCCCCTATGAGGCATTTCTTTCTGACAGCACCCGCGATCTCCTGCCGATTCCGGCGCACTGGCATTATTATGTAGAACTTCTCTACGTCCGCAAAGGCGAAATCGAAGTTTCCCTTGACAATGTCGTATCCACCTGCACGAAGGGCGCTGTCATTCTTTTTCCGCCCAAATGCGTCCACTCCATCGCTCTTGCGAGAGGTTCTTCTCCAGTTCAGTACGATGTGATCAAATTCGATCCCAATCTTCTGCCGTCCTGCAAAACGGATGAAATCGATCTGCGCGCCATGCTGCATGGGATTCACGCCTACCGCTGTCCCTGTATCTTTTCTCCGGAAGAGGCGGCCCAAATGAATCTTTTTCCGCTTTTTTCCGATATTCTTTCCGAATATCAGAATAAAGAATTCGGTTATTCGATGGTATTAACTGCCGATCTTCGGAAAATCGTCACCAAATTTGCGCGGATCTGGCAGAAAAATGGTGATTTCTTTCTAGCTCCTGGCGTTCATCCTTCTTATGAAATCAGGTTTGACCTGATTTCCGAATACATCGATTCCCACTACTTTGAGGAGCTGACCGTAGAAAAACTGGCCGCGATGTGCAATATGTCGCACTCCACCTTTTCCATGAATTTCTACCGCCGGTACAATATGACCTGCAAGGAATACATTACAGCAACCCGGATCAATGCAGCCGAAAATATGCTTTTGTTTTCCAGCCACGACATCTCGTTTATCGCGCGGGAGGTCGGTTATACGGACTGCAGTTACTTTATCCGCTGCTACAAAAAACTGAAAGGCGTCACGCCGAAGCAGGCACGAAAACTCCAGCTTGGACGGTAACGATCATCTGTTTTCGAATTTTTTCATAGAAAGAACGCACAGGCATTTGCTGCACGCTCTTTCTTTTTTATGTATTTCTTTAAACTTTTTCCCTATCTCTCTGCAGTCTCATAAACGCTTCTTACGCGGTATGCGCCCGATACGCCGGTTCCCTCTGCGGTGAAGTCTGCGGTCGGCAGAATGCGGAAGGTCTTTGTTCCGGCTTCCATATCCACAAAGTTATCGTCCAGACGAAGCACACCGTTCTCAGTCTCTACGCTGACAGATTTTGCAAAGTTCTCTGCGGTTACGGTTACGGTATCGCCGTCTACTGATACAGAAAGCTTCGGATCTGCAAAATGGTAATGCTTCGGTGCACAGAACAGAGTTGATCCGGAAGATACTACGTTTCCATCAACAACCAGCTCATAGGTCAGATGAACTTCCAGCGGATCCTGATCGTTGAAATCAAGATGCGGCATCCACTGTCCGCCGTAAGCCGGTGCATTCACCTCGAAAGCCCCCTCTTTGACTACGGAAGAATCCGGACGGCACAGGGACCATTTTACGGTTCCGACGATCGGCTCACCGGTCTCATTGGCAACATGAAGGTCTGCACTGACATCAATCGGATGCGGCAGTGTGTTGACAAACGGTTTCTGATCGATCTCTCCGTGCTCCTCGCAGGAAAGCAGGACCGGTGCAAACATCTTCTTCTCTGCGTACTGCAGGGCTTTCCAGTTTCCATAGTAGTCCACGCTTGCCCAGGATGCTACCGGCCAGATATCGTTCAGCTGCCATACAACAGCACCCATGCAGGTACCGCGGAAGCGGCGGAAATGCTCAACGCCGTAACGGATCGCATCGGCCTGAAGAAGCTGTGAGCAGTACAGAAGCTCGTCAAAGTTCTTCGGATACAGGTATGTCTGTGAAATGTAGTTCAGGATCTTTCCGTTGGCAGCCGTATTTCTCTGGTGCATTTCCATGACACGGGAGAAGATGTTGCGGTCGCCGTCTTCGGTAAACCGTTTTACAGTCTGCAGTGCCGGGAAGGACTGGAATCCGAACTCGGACAGGAAACGGTAATGGTGGGAACGATAAGCGGTGAACGGCTCGCTTCCGTGCCATACACCCCAGTAATGGGTATCGCCGACGTTCTCTGCATTGCTGTTTTCGTAATTTCCGCCTGAAGACGGGGATGACGGCCAGTAGAATTTCTCCGGATCCTCTTCTTTGACGATTTTCGGAATGATGTACTCATACAGATGGATGTAATCATACGTCTGTTTCTTAGATTTCTGCCATGCCAGCGTTTCGTACTGGGTTTCCATCTCGTTGTTTCCGCACCATAGAGCAATACTTGCATGGGAACGGAGTCTGCGCATATTCTGACGGATCTCCGCGGAGATATTCTCTTCGAAGTCATCTGTCAGCTCGTAGGATGCGCAGGCAAACATAAAGTCATGCCAGATGAGGAGTCCTCTCTCATCGCAGACATCATAGAAAAAGTCATCGAGGAAGTATCCGCCTCCCCATACACGCAAGGAGTTAAAGTTTGCCTCCTGTGCGGATTTCAGCAGCAGATCGGTACGCTCTCTCGTCTGACGGGTTAAGATATTGTCCTCCGGAATGTAGTCAGCGCCCATCGCGAAGATCTGCAGTCCGTTGATTTCATACGCAAAGTTACGGCCCTTTACGGTCTTTGCAGGTTTATCGGTGATGATGATTTTTTTCTCACCGTTGGTCATGATCATGTTGTCGCCGTCATCGTAATCCGGTGACTGGCCGGTCATGTGCTCATCAAAGACTTCATCTTCCATCACGTCAGTATTTACGGTGATGGTACGAAGACCCATCTTCTTCTCCCAGGTATCCAGGATATCGTCTGCAACGAGCTCTACCTTTACCTGATACAGTGCCTGTGCACCATAGCCGTTCGGCCACCACAGCTCCGGATTTTCTACGGTAAGGGAAGCCTGTACATGATTGCTGCGAAGATCACAGGTAAGTCCGGTCAGATTCTTTGCCGGTGCAGAATTGGTCAGCGGATCCATTGTGCCGCTTTCTACGGTCAGAACGGTTTTTCCATCCGGGGAAGTAACGGTCATTACGATCTTTACTTTACCGTCGGTTACACCCGGCATCCACTCGATTTCAGCATCTGCGGTCAGGCGGACGAAGTCAACCACATTTCCATGAACGTTTTTTCCAGTTACATGATGCTCCTGTCCTACAAATACCTGTGCCAGACGGGCAGTTTTTACTGCGAGAACAGAAGCCTCACGGAACAGTCCTGCATCTGGAAGACGCGGACCCCAGTCCCAGCCGTACATGCAGGCTGCTTTACGAATATGCGGGAATCCCGGCATTGCATCGGATGCTGATCCAACCGGGCATTTTGCTTCTTCTTCTGCGATGAATTTTGTCGGGGAATGCAGAACCACTTTTACCTGATATACGGTATCGGCTGCATCACCTGCAACAAGATCGGTAATATCATACTCCCAGACACGGTTCATGTTGTCTGCGGAGCCGATTTTCTCTCCGTTCAGATAAACATCTGCGATGGTATCAATTCCGTCGAAGTGTAAAAACAGACGGTCCGCTTTTCTGTCTTCCTCACTGATCACGATCGTTGTCTCGTATGCGAAATCGTTCTCCATCAATTTCAGTGCATCGAGCTCATTGTCACGATAAAATGGATCCGGGATCAGGCCTTTCTCCAAAAGGGTGCCGTAAACGGTAGACGGTACCTTCGTTTCAATTGGAGTTTTCGGAATATCGTAAACATTTTTTCCGAGGACAGTTAATGTCCAGTTGTCTTTCAGACATATTGTATGCATTACAGTATGTCCCCCTTTCTTCATAGTTTCTGCTTTTTCGCGTAGTTTCGCCACGCTTTTCACTTTATTTTTATCTTACTGCTTTTTTAACCAAAATGGTACAAAAAAGCTCTTGAAAAATAGGAAAAATCTCCAAATGCGAAACGATTTTAGAAAATTTCGGAAACAGTGAGACAAATTCTCAATCATCACTTTGACAGATCTGGAAAATGTGATAGAATAAAAATGTCGGCATCCTGAAAAAAATGCCGGCAGTATTTTTCGAAAAGAAAGATGAGGAAAAAATTATGATACCAGAAAGATTAGCTGCTCTCCGCGAAAAAATGAGAGCATACGGCGTGGACGCTTATCTGGTTCCGACCGCCGATTATCATGAATCCGAATATGTAGGAACTTACTTTAAAGCAAGAACGTATATTACCGGTTTTACCGGTTCTGCCGGAACTGCTGTGATTACGCAGGACGAAGCGTGCCTCTGGACCGATGGCCGCTACTTCGTACAGGCAGCCAAAGAACTTGCCGGAACCGGCGTTACCTTAATGAAAATGGGCCAGGAAGGCGTTCCGACGGTAGAGGAATACCTGGCGGCAAATACAAAAGAGGGCATGACCATTGGTTTTGACGGCCGCGTTGTCAATGAAATGCTCGGCGAAGCACTGGAGAAAACACTTCCGGAGCGTTTTCTTTCCTATCGAAGCGACCTGATCGGTGAGATCTGGTCGGACCGCCCGGCACTTTCCGCAGAACCCGTGTGGATCCTTGATGCAAAATATACCGGTGAATCCGCTGCGGAGCGTCTTGCAAAAGTACGCGAAAAGATGAAAGAGAACGGTGCCGAAGTGCATATTCTGACTGCACTGGATGATATCGCCTGGATGCTGAATATCCGTGGAAACGATATTCCATGCAACCCGGTTGTCCTCTCCTATCTCGTACTGACAGAAACCGAGAGTCATCTGTTCATTCAGGAAGAAACCTTAAATGAGAAAGTAAAACAGTATCTTGCTGATCTTGACATTTCCCTTCATCCATACGATGCTGTTTATGATTTTGTTTCCGGCATCACAGGAAAAACCATTCTTCTGGAGAAAGCCAAAGTCAACTACACGATCTGCCAGAGTGTCATGGGCAGCAATACGATTGTCAATGTCATGAACCCGGCTTCTTCTTTAAAAGCAGTCAAAACACCGATTGAGATGGAAAACATCCGAAAAGCCCACATCAAAGACGGCGTTGCCGTTACCCGTTTCGTATACTGGTTAAAGAAGAATATCGGTAAGATCCCAATGAATGAGGTTTCCGTTGCTGAAAAACTGGAATCCTTCCGGAAGGAGCAGGAAGGCTTTATTGAGCCAAGCTTCGGAACGATTTCCGCTTACGGCCCGAATGCTGCTATGTGCCATTATCAGGCAACGAAAGACGATTTCTCTATTCTGCAGCCAAAAGGCATGTACCTGGTGGACTCCGGCGGACAGTATTATGAGGGAACGACCGATATTACCAGAACAATCGTAGTTGGACCGCTGACCGAGGAAGAAAAAGAACATTTCACCATCACTGCGATGGGAACCCTTCGTCTTGGAAATGCAAAATTCCTCCACGGCTGCATCGGTATCAACCTTGATTACCTTGCAAGACAGGCATTCTGGGAGAGAGGTCTTGACTTCAATCACGGAACCGGCCACGGCGTCGGCTATCTTTTAAATGTCCATGAGCGTCCAAACGGTTTCCGCTGGAAAATGGTTCCGGAGCGCATGGAAAATGCCGTTCTCGAGGAAGGTATGCTGACCTCCGACGAACCAGGTATCTATATTGAAGGAAGCCACGGTATCCGTACCGAGAACCTGATGCTCTGCCGCAAAGCAGAAAAGAACATGTATGGCCAGTTCATGCGCTTTGAGTTCGTTACCATGGTTCCGATCGACCTCGACGGTATCGATACGCAGTATATGACGGAGAAAGATGTCGAGCTGCTGAATAATTACCACAAAGAAGTGTATGAGAAGATTTCTCCTTATCTGGAAGGGGACGAAAAAGAGTGGCTGAAAGAAGCTACCCGCCCGATTTCCAAATAAGTTCTTTCTATAACATCAAAAAACCGATGTTCTGTGCGTGTTATTTTCACAGAACATCGGTTTTTCTCATTTCTTTTCCTTATAATACTTTCGATAAAAATTCTCTCAGGCGCGGGTGCTGCGGATTTGCGAAGAATTCCTGCGGCGTATTCTCCTCCTGAATATTTCCCTCGTTGATAAAGACGACGCGGGTTGCCACCTCTCTGGCAAAACCCATCTCGTGTGTAACAACGACCATGGTCATGCCCGATTCGGCAAGCTCTTTCATAATTTCCAGAACCTCTCCTACCATCTCCGGATCGAGTGCAGAAGTCGGTTCGTCAAACAGCATGACATCCGGATTCATCGCAAGGGCGCGCGCGATGGCGATTCGCTGCTTCTGTCCGCCGGAAAGGCTTCCCGGATAGGCATCTGCTTTGTCCGGCAGTCCGACACGGGTCAGAAGCTCCATCGCTTTTTTCTCTGCTTCTTCCGGTGTCATTAGTTTTAATGTCACCGGAGCGAGCAAGATATTTTCCTTAACGGTTTTGTGCGGAAACAGATTGAACTGCTGGAATACCATTCCGATCTTCTGACGCACATGGTCAATGTCAGTTTCCGGCGCCGTGATGTCAACGCCCTCGAAGTAAATTTTTCCGCCGGTTGGAATTTCCAGACGGTTTAAGGAGCGCAGAAACGTCGATTTTCCGGAACCGGAAGGACCGATAACGGCGACAACTTCTCCCTGACGGATCTCTGTGCTGATTCCGTCTAAAACTTTATTATCCTCGAAGCTCTTCTGCAGATTTTCAACTTTAATTAATACTTTTTCGTTAGTGGTCACTCTTACGCAGTCTCCTTTCCAGTTTGCCCATGAAATAGGTCAGAATCATAACAAGAATCAGATAAAAGATCGCTGCGGAGAGAAGCGGAACCAGCGCATCGTACGTACGGCTCTGTACCAGGGTTGCTGCTTTTGTAATATCGATGGTTCCAATATAGCCGATGATAGCGGTCTCTTTCAACAGCACGATCATCTCGTTGATCAGCGCCGGAAGAACATTTTTAAACGCCTGCGGAATGATAATCAGACGCATGGTCTGTGCCGAATTTAAACCAAGGCTTCGTCCCGCTTCCGTCTGTCCTTTATCCACAGACATGATTCCGGAACGGAAGATCTCGGCAACGTACGCACCGGAGTTAATACCGAATGCAATTCCGCCGATCACGATATTGTTCAGGTTTACGGTTGCAAAAATAACGGAATAGAAAAACAGAATCTGAATCATGGACGGCGTTCCGCGGATAATCGTCAGATAGACGCGTGCCACAATGTTCAGAAGTTTTAATTTACCGGTCTGCTCGTGTGTCGAACGGATCAGTGCGATAAGAAGTCCGAGCACAACACCGATGCACAGTGCAATTACCGTGACAAGCAGCGTCGTCTTCAGACCGGTCAGCCACCACTCTGTAGCACCGTTGTCTACAAAGTAGCGGTTAAACTGATGCTGTAAATTTTCCATAGAATACATCTCTCCTTTGTGGTTTCATTTCCTGCAAAAAGAGCGGCTGCACCATTTTGCCTGGCGGACAGCCGCTCTTTTTCCTCTTATTAGATTACTTTCTTACAATAACAACCTGCGTTGCATTTGCGTAAGTATCGGTGAAATCAACACTCTCCTCACGCTCCGGAGTAACGGTCATTCCGGCTGCGCCGAAGTCTGCTTTTCCACTGTTGACAGATGCAAGGATGGTTTCAAATGACATATCCTCGATTTTCAGCTCATAACCAAGCTTGTCGCAGATTGCCTTGGAAATGTCGGCATCGATACCAACGATATCATTTCCCTCTTTGTACTCCCACGGCTCGAACTCTGCGTTGGTTGCCATGGTAAGCGTTCCCTTGGAGTGGTCTGCGTCTGCCGGGGATTCATACGGATGCTGTCCGACTTCATCACCAATGTAGTTGCTCATGATCTCATCAAGAGTTCCGTCCTCTTTCAGCTCTGCCAATGCAGTGTTGAACTCGTCTCTTAACTCATTTCCTTTTTTGAAGCACATCGCGTACTCTTCGGTATCAAAAATGCCTTCTACAATTTTCAGATCATCGTTTGCTGCAACGAATTTTTCTGCCGGCAGGGAATCGATGACAACACAGTCAATCTTTCCGTTTTTCAGTGCCTGAATAGCATCGGCGCCTTTGTTGTAACGCTGCATCTGGGAATCTGCATTAACGGCATCGCTCGCCTGAGAATCACCTGTTGTTCCGGTCTGTACACCAATCTTCAGATCTGCCAGATCCTCTACGGATGTTACTTCTACTTTCTTTGCGGTAGATGCAGAACTTCCGCATCCTGCCATCGAAACAGCAAACAAAACGGACATTGCAAGTGCTGTTGCTTTTTTTGCAAAATTCATTTTCATAATAATCTCCTTCTCTCCTCATGTAATGTATATTTATTCACTTTCCCTTATTATAACAGCATCTTTCTGAAATGCAAGGAAAAACGGAAAAAAAAGCAACAGAAATACAAAAGACAGCCCGGGGGTTCTTCCATGGCTGTCTTTCCGTTTTTGTATTCAGTCCGTATTTTTTCCGTCTGCTGCTGTGCAGCGCAGGATCCGCTGAATGCTCTTTTCCGATAAAGCATATTCCTCTGCGAGTTCGGAAACTCTGCTTCCGTTTTGATGTTTCTCGCAAATTTCTCGGTTTCTTTTTTCATAATGATTCTTTTTAAGATTTTCTTCATCGCCGTCTTTTTCTTGCAGACCACGCTTTGTGGAAACAGAGTGTCACCATCCTGTTCCAGCACAACGAAACAATCCAGATCCGTTGCATAAAATACCTGTTCCAAACCAGCTGATAAAAATTGCTGCAAGGGCAATCCATTCAGCAAGATCTATCACATTCAAACCAGATAGTTACTCACATACACAATACCTCTTTCCAGACTCCCCGGACTTCCGCGGAATGCCCACGCTGCGGCATCACTCGCCAGAAGAACGGCACAGGAAAGCTGCATCAGAAGTATCCGGTATTTTTTCTTTTTCTGATCCATATCCCTGCTCAAAACCATACAGAGGGCCGCAATATTTGTTTTGTCCTTCCTAAAACAGCAAAAGAAAACCCTCTCATACCGCCTTTCTCTGCGTATATGAGAGGGTTCCTGTTCTTACGCCTGTCCCAGTACGTGGTCGGAAATTCTTCCGTAGACGGAGATCAGGTAGAGGCCGCAGATGCCGACAACCGCGTAGATGATGCGGCTCAGCCACGTCATGTTTCCGAAGATCAGGGCGACGAGGTCGAGGCGGAAGAATCCGATCAAGCCCCAGTTGACGGCTCCGATGATTGCAACGGTGAGTGCGGTGTAATCCAGTCCTTTCATGTAAAGAAACCTCCTTTTTCCGGATTTTGTATCGTCTTTTTATCTCTTCCGGTTTCTTTATAAAGAATTTCCCAAAAGGAGGCAGATTATGCATTTTCTTTGATTTTTCGGGCTGAAAAATGGAGACCATTTCCAGGCCTCCATTCGTGCAATTTTGTTTTCTTTATTCAGACAGCAGCTTCTGCAGCAGCTCTCCTGCTGCTGCCGGGTTGGCTTTGCCTTTCATTTCTTTCATGACCTGGCCGACCAGAAATCCGAGGACTTTTGTCTTTCCGGATTTGTACTGCTCTACCGGGCCAGGGTTGTTTTCCAGAACTTTTCTCGCAGTTTCTTCCAGAAGGCCGGTGTCGTTTACGGTTTTCAGTCCGTGCTCCTCGACGTATGCTTCCGGATCGACATCCTCTGCAAAGATCTGCTCAAATACCTCTTTTGCCACCTGGTTGTTGACCGATCCGGCTTCTGCCAGTTCGATCAGGGATGCCAGATGCTTCGGTGAAAACTGCAGATCCTCCGGCTCCTGGCCGTTCTCCTTTAAGAGACGTAAGGTCTCGCCCATCAGCCAGTTTGCCACTTTTTTCGGTTTGCCGCAGAGCGCCGTCGTCTCCTCAAAGAGATCGGACAGCTTCTTGGAACCGGTCAGGATGCCCGCATCGTACTGCGGCAATCCGTACTGCTCCACGTAGCGTGCCTGTTTTTCCGGCTGGAATTCCGGCATGGATTTCACAATGCGGTCGATCCACTCGTCGGAAATGTGCACCGGCGGCAGATCCGGGTCCGGGAAGTAGCGGTAATCCTTCGCATCCTCTTTCGAACGCATCGCGTAGGAATACTCTTTGTTGTCGTCCCAGCGGCGGGTCTCCTGGACAACGGCTTTTCCTTCCTCGATCAGCTCGATCTGTCTTGCACGCTCTCCCTCGATCGCTCTTCCGATTGCCTTAAAGGAGTTCAGGTTCTTCATCTCGGTACGTGTTCCGAATTTCTCACTTCCAACCTCACGGACCGAAAGGTTGACATCGGCACGCATCGAGCCCTCCTGCAGTTTGCAGTCGGATGCGCCGAGATACTGAATCATCATACGCAGTTTTTCCAGATAAGCGATAACCTCTTCCGCAGAGCGCATATCCGGCTCGGATACAATCTCGATCAGCGGAACGCCGCTTCGGTTATAGTCGACGAGCGAGCAATCCTCCCACTCATCGTGGATCAGCTTTCCGGCATCTTCTTCCATATGGATCTCATGAATGCCGATTTTCTTCTTTCCCGCTGCGGTGTCAATCTCGACATATCCATCGTGGCAGATCGGCAGATACAGCTGGGAAATCTGATAGTTCTGCGGGTTGTCCGGGTAGAAATAGTTCTTCCGGTCGAATTTGCAGAGCTGGTTGATTTTGCAGTTTGCAGCCAGTCCGACGCGCAGGGCGTAATCGACAACCTTCTTATTTAATACTGGAAGGGATCCCGGCATACCGGTGCAGACCGGGCAGGTGTGGGTGTTCGGCGCACCGCCGAATGCGGTAGAGCAGCCGCAGAAAATTTTTGTTCTCGTCGCAAGCTCCACATGTACTTCAAGTCCGATGACGGTTTCATACTGTTTTGACATTGTTTTGCTTCCTCCTTACCATTTTTCTGGCTGCCCGAATGCACCGCGTGCCTGCTCATAGGTGTACGCTGCACGGAACAGTTTTTTCTCTGAGAAACAGTCTCCGATAAGCTGCATGCCGATCGGAAGCCCCTTGTCATCCATACCGCACGGAACGGTGATGCCCGGAAGGCCGGCGAGGTTGACGGATACGGTGTAAATATCGCCCAGATACATCTGCAGCGGATCGGAAAGCGATTCCCCGAGACGCGGTGCGGTCGATGGTGCTGCCGGGCTTAAAATCATATCGTATTTTTCAAATGCGCGGTCAAACTCTTTTTTAATCAGGGCTTTCGTGCGCAGTGCTTTCAGATAATACGCATCGTAGTAACCGGAGCTTAAGACGAAGCTTCCCAGCATAATCCGTCGTTTCACCTCTGGACCGAAGCCCTCAGAACGGCTCTTCTTATACATATCGTGGAGTCCTTCGTACTCTTTGGCACGGAAACCGTATTTCACGCCGTCGAAGCGTTCCAGGTTGGAGCTTGCCTCAGCGGATGCAATAACGTAGTAAGCCGGAATGGCATAATCAATGAGGTCGAGCTCGAAATACTCTACTTCTGCTCCGCGTGCCTTCAGGACATCGGCAGCTTTTAAAATGGATTCCTTCACCTGCGGATCCAGGCCTTCGCCGAAGCAGCTGTTCGGAATACCGATTTTCAGATCGGAGACATCTTCTTTTAAAGCGCTCATGAAATCGTAATCGTCGCGTTTCATCGATGTCGCATCTTTTGCATCATACGAAGCGACCGTCTGCAGCAGTGCTGCACAGTCTGTCACATCCTTTGCGACCGGTCCGATCTGGTCAAGGGAGGAACCATAAGCGATCAGTCCGTAACGGGAAACGGTGCCGTACGTCGGTTTCATGCCGGTTACGCCGCAGAAGGAACTCGGCTGACGGATCGATCCGCCGGTATCGGAGCCAAGTGCCATCGGTACTTCTCCTGCTGCAACGGCTGCGCAGGAACCGCCTGAGGAACCACCTGGAACGTGTTCGGTGTTCCATGGATTTTTCGTCACGCCGTACGCGGAAGTCTCTGTCGTACTTCCCATCGCAAACTCATCCATGTTTGTCTTTCCGATGATAACGGCTCCCGCCTCTTCGAGCCGTGTGATAACCTCTGCATCGTACGTCGGAACAAAGTTCTGCAGGATCTTTGACGCACACGTCGTCGCAAGACCTTTCGTACAGATGTTGTCCTTGACCGCAATCGGAACGCCGGCCAGCGGACCGGTGAGCTCTCCTGCGTCAATTTTCTTCTGCACTTCGGCCGCGCGTGCTCTTGCACCCTCTTCATCCACAAGAAGGAATGCGTGAATTGATTCTTCCGATGCTTTGACTGCCGCAAGTGACGCTTCTACAGCGTCCGCTACAGTGATCTTTCCTTCTTTGATTGCGGCAGAAAGCTGTACTGCTGTCATATCTTTGATTTCCATATCAATCTCCTCCTGCTATTCTACCGTTTTCGGAACCTTGTACTGGCCCTCTTTGACTTCCGGTGCATTGGCAAGCATTGCATCGCGGTCGTCGCCATTGGTTACTTCATCCTCGCGGAATACATTTCCCATCTCGAAAATGTGGGTCATCGGCTCGACCTTGCTGGTGTCGAGCTCGTTTAATTTATCTACATAATCCAGCATTTTCTGCATATCCTGCCGTGCGGATTCTTTTTCCTCATCCTTTAATTCCAGCTTTGCCAGGATGCCGACATATTCCATCGTTTCATCTGAAATCACATTTGCCATTTCACTCATTCTCCTTTTTTATTTTCCAGCAGGATCTGCTTACGGCTCCAGTCTTGTAAGATCACGCGGGAACAGCGTTGTCTCGCGGACGTTGTCCTCACCGATCAGCTTCATGGTCAGACGCTCCAGACCGATGCCAAGACCTCCGTGCGGCGGCATACCGTGTTTGAAAGCACTCAAGTACTGCTCCATGCCCTCTTCTGTCATGCCGCGGGCTGCGATCTTTTCAGAAAGCATCTTGTAATCGTGGATACGCTGGCCTCCGGTTGTAATCTCCAGACCGTGGAACAGCAGGTCGAAGCTCTTTGTGTATCTCTTATCCTCCGGGTCGTCCATCGCATAGAACGGTCTCTTTTTCGACGGATATTCGCTGACGAATACAAAGTCTGCGTCGTACTCCTCTTTGAAATACTGGCCGATCAGAAGCTCCTCCTCTGGCTCAAGGTCGAACGGGTTGCGGATCTTTCGGTTGTATTTCTCGGCTACCAGCTCTTTCGCTTTCGTGAACGGTACAGTTGGGATTTCTTCTGTCTTTGGAAGCATAACTTTCAGGATCTCCAGCTCTTTTGCGTAATCCTCTTTAAGAAGCTCCACCATGTACTGTAAAAATCCGGTTTCCATTGCCATGATGTCGGTGTAATCCTCGATGTAGCCCATCTCAAAGTCAAGGCTGGTATACTCGTTCAGATGACGTTTCGTGTTGTGTTTCTCTGCACGGAAAACCGGTCCGACTTCAAAGACACGGTCAAACACGCCGACGAGCATCTGTTTGTAGAACTGCGGGCTCTGTGCCAGGACAGCCGGGCGGTGGAAATATTCCAGCTTGAAGATGTTTGCGCCGCCCTCAGCGCCTTTCGCGCCGATCTTCGGTGTATGGATTTCGGTGAATCCCTGGGAATGAAGAAAATCACGGAACGCCCGTACCACGCCTTCCTGAATACGGAATTTTGCACGCTCTCTGACATTTCGAAGAGCAATCGGCCGCATGTTCAGCATTGCTTCGAGGGAGGTGTTCATTTTCCATTTGTTGACTGCGAGCGGCATTGGCTCGGTCGGCTCGGAAAGAACGGTGATGGTCTGCAGCCTGACTTCGACGCCGCCCGGTGCGCGGTCCTCTTTTTTGACCGTTCCGGTTACGGCAACTGCCGATTCCTCTTTCAGATCTTTCAGCGGGAAGTCAACACTTCCTTCTTCGTACACACACTGAACGAGTCCCTCGCTCTTTCTTAAGATGACAAAGGCAACCTCGCCCATGTCACGGATGATGTGTACGGCTCCTTCGAGTTTTACTTCTGTGCCTTCCGGTGTCTCCAGCAGAGTTTTTACGGAGATGTCTTCTTTTTTCTTTACGCCTGTCATAAATTCCATGTCTTGTTCTCCTCTCTTTCTCGCCTGTCCCGGATTGCTTTTTCAAATAAAAAAGTCCCGGAACAGTTTTTTAACTACTGTTCCGGGACGGGATATTTTATGTTCCCGCGGTACCACCCGCATTGCGTTTTTCTCTCCGGTTTTCCGGGGGAAAACGCCCACTCATTTATACTTAACGCGTATCACGGATCTGCCTACTTGATTTCCTGTTCGGATCTCATGTTCAGCAGACCGGCTCCGGAATGTTCCCCATTGTATGTTTCCTCCATGCTGATGCTCTCAGTCGGTGACATCGGCTTCCTGTCAGATTCCGCATACGGAGTTTCCTTCACTGCCTTTTTCATACTGTGCATTATAGCACAGCAGTTTTGCATTTGTAAACACCTAATTTTTACGGATTTCATATAAATTCTAATACATTTTTCGTGAATTTTATCTATACAAAATTATTTTTTCGCGTGTTTATAAAATTGCGCAGAAATTCTGTTTTATTGGTATTTCGCACACAATTTACAGTTTTTTGATTCTCTCCACTGCCTCTACTGTATTCTCATACGTACCGAATGCAGTCAGACGGAAGTAGCCTTCTCCGCTCGGGCCGAAGCCTGATCCTGGTGTTCCGACTACGTTTGCGTCTGCAAGCAGGTGATCAAAGAACTCCCAGGAAGTCATATTTCCCGGTGTTTTCAGCCAGATATACGGAGCGTTGACGCCGCCGGATACGGTGTAGCCTGCGCCCTTTAATCCGTCGTAGATGACTTTTGCGTTCTTCATGTAGTAAGCAACCTGCTCTTTTAACTGTGCTTTTCCTTCCGGAGAGTAAACAGCCTCGCCGGCTCTCTGGATGATGTACGGAGCTCCGTTGTATTTCGTTCCGTGACGGCGTGCCCACAGGCTGTGCAGAGTCACATCGCCGGATTTGATGTCTTTCGGGATAACGGTGAATCCAAGACGCATACCGGTAAAGCCTGCGTTCTTGGAGAAGCTGCGCATTTCGATGGCACATGTTCTTGCACCCTCGCACTCATAGATGGAATGCGGAATGTCTTTTTCTGAGATATATGCCTCGTATGCAGCATCATACAGGATGATGGCTCCTACTTTATTTGCATAATCAACCCATTTCTGCAGCTCGGCTTTGGAAACCATAGCGCCGGTCGGGTTGTTAGGGAAGCACAGATAAATCAGATCCGGGGTTTCTTTCGGGAGATCCGGGGTGAAGTTGTTTTCTGCAGTACACGGCATGTAAATCACATTCGTGAAACGCTCGGTTGCTGCGTCGTAGTCACCGGCACGGCCTGCCATTACGTTGGAGTCTACATAAACCGGATAAACCGGGTCGCATACAGCGATCTTGTTGTCCAGGCTGAAGATCTCCTGAATGTTGCTGCAGTCGCATTTTGCGCCGTCCGATACAAAAATTTCATCAGATGAGATATCGCATCCTCTGTCCCGATAATCATTTTTTGCGATGGTATCGCGAAGGAAAGCATATCCAAGATCTGGTGCATATCCGTGGAAGGTCTCTGCGTGTCCCATCTCATCCACTGCTCCGTGCAGCTTTTCAATGATCGCCGGTGCGATCGGCTGGGTTACGTCGCCGATTCCAAGACGGATGATTTTCGCGTCCGGATTTGCCTCGGTGTAAGCTGCAACTTTTTTTGCAATGGTGGAAAACAGATAGCTTCCCGGCAATTTCAGATAATTGTCATTGATTTTGAACATTATTATGTCGCTCCTTTTCACTTTTTCTTACTCTGTCAAAAGCGTCAGCACCATCTGTGCCGTTTCAACCAGATTGGTGCCGCTGTCCATGCTGCATTTCTGCATGTAGCGATGGGCCTCCGACTCGGTCATGTGATTTCGTTCGATCAGAAGGCTTTTTGCACGATCGATGATGTGCTGTTCCTCGGCGCTGCGCACCTTGGGCTTTGCACGCTCTTTCTTTCTGCGCCGTGCCGCACTCTGCAGCATCATCTCCAGTGTATTGACCAGCTCGTACACGGAAAGCGGCATCGTAACCGCCATGATTCCGGTTCCCTCCACCGCACTTAATGCGCGGCTCGATGCAATCAGAAGCATCTGGAAGCCGGACGGCATACACTCATTCAGATCCGTAAAAAACATATCCGGAAGCTTGTAGCCGCAGATGACGATACCGCCGTTTAAGTTGTTCATCTCTCCGAGCGCCGCTGCCGCTGTCGAACAGACAGCATCGATTTCATATCCTCTTTTTGCCAGAATATCCCGGATGCGCTTTCCATCTTCTATTTTGGGAAGTACTATCACTATGCTGCTCATGCATTTTCAGGCCCCTTCGTCGTCTAAATACGGTACAGATATTTCTCGGTCTCCCAGTCGGATACCTGGCGGAGATACTCATGCCACTCTTCTTCTTTGGCATTGATATATCCATCCACAAATTCCTGGCCGAGTACCTGACACAGAAAATCGTCTTTCTTTAACTCTGCGACCGCTTCTCCAAGGCTTCCCGGGAGAAGGGTGATCTGCATCGCGTTTCGTTCTTCTTCTGTCAGATCGGAAATATTGCGGTCCACCGGGGACGGCGGAACGATTTTCTGTTTGATACCGTCAAGTCCTGCTGCCATGCAGACAGCAAGTGCCAGGTACGGATTGGCTGCCGAATCCGGGCATCGAAGCTCAATGGCCATGATACCGTCTCCCGTCAGCGGAATGCGGATCAGCGGGCTTCTGTTCTTTGCAGACCATGCCACGTAGATCGGTGCACCGTATCCCGGTGTCAGACGTTTGTAGGAGTTTACAAGCGGATTGGTAATCGCTGCGATTCCGCTGATGTGTTTCATCAGTCCGCCCATAAAGTAATATGCCTCTTTGCTGAGCCCGTATTCATCGGATTTGTCGGCAAACACATCTTTTCCCTCCTGAAACAGGGAGAAGGAAAGATGAAGACCCGATCCGTGAACTCCGGTTTTTGGTTTTGGCATAAAGGTTGCGTGAAGGCCATGACGTTTTGCAATCGTACGGATAGCAAATTTGGCAGTCATCAGCTGATCTGCCGTCCGAAGTGCTGCAGCCGGACAGAAATCCAGTTCGTGCTGGCCTGCCGCTACCTCGTGGAAGGAAGACTCAACGTCGATTCCCATTTCTTCGAGAGTCAGCACCATATCGCGCCGCGCGTTTTCTCCCAGGTCCAGCGGTCCAAGATCCAGATAACCGCCTTTGTCGTGCGTTACACTCGTTGCTCCGCCGTCCTCATCGGTGTGGAACAGGAAAAATTCACACTCCGGTGAGATTTCAAACTCATAGCCCATCGCTTTCGCTTCGGAAATTACCTTCTGAAGGATGGTTCGGGAACTCTTTGCATAAAGATTCCCCTCTCTATCATACACATCACAGATCAATCTTGCAACCTTTCCTTGCTGCGGACGCCACGGAAGTATTGCAAAGGTGTCGAGATCCGGGTGCAGAAACATGTCTGCTTCCTCGATGGTGACAAATCCTTCGAACGAAGAGCCATCGAAAACGCACTGATTATTCAGGGCTTTTTCCAGCTGTCCGGCGGTGATGGCCATATTTTTCATCATTCCAAACATATCGGTAAACTGCAGGCGGATAAATTCAACATCTTCTTCCTCCGCCATCTGAAGGATCGCTTCCTTCGTATACTTTGCCATATCGATTCTCTCCTTTATCAAAGACGATTCTAAACGAAAAGGGTGCTTTCACGCGGCAGGGCAGAAAGACACCTTGCGTAAAAACACCCTTGTTTTGGGCATATTATAGCAGTTTTTCGCGTGTTTTGTCAAGAAAAACTTAGAGATTCGTGTATCCCATCAGGGATTCATCGACTGCCTTTGCTGCCTCGCGTCCCTCGCGGATCGCCCATACGACCAGGGACTGGCCGCGGTGCATATCGCCTGCGGTGAAGACATTTTCTTTTGTTGTCTGGTATTTTCCGTCATCTGTCTTCACGTTGGTGCGCTGGTTGACTTCCACTTTAAATGCATCGGTCACATATTTCTGGGATCCTAAAAAGCCTGCTGCAATAAGAACGAGATCTGCCGGGAGAATCTCTTCGGTTCCCTCAACCGGAACCATCATCATGCGGCCGGATTTCTCATCTTTTTTCGGTGTCAGTTTTACGGTCTTGATCTGGCAGACTTCACCTTTTTTGTTTTTGATAAATTCCGTTACGGTTGTCTGGTAAATCCGCGGATCATGGCCGAATACGGCGATTGCCTCTTCCTGGCCGTAATCCGTCTTGCAGATCTTCGGCCACTCCGGCCACGGATTGTTCTCGGCACGCTGATCCGGTGCTTTCGGCATCATCTCAAGCTGTGTCACAGATTTGGCACCGAGACGGATGGAAGTTCCGACACAGTCATTACCGGTGTCGCCGCCTCCGATGACAACAACGTGTTTGCCCTTGGCATCGATGTAGGCATGATCCTCAAAATTGGAATCCAGAAGACTCTTCGTTACGGAAGTCAGGAAATCGACAGCAAAGTAGATGCCCTTTGCATCTCTTCCCTCTGCCTTGATATCTCTTGGATTTGCCGCACCGCAGCAGAGCAGGACACGGTCAAATTCTTTTAAGAGTTTGTCAGCTTTTACATCTTTTCCGATATCAGCATTCGTCACAAACTCGATGCCCTCGGCCTTCATCAGATCCACACGGCGGTCGATGACGCTCTTATCGAGTTTCATGTTCGGAATACCGTAGCGTAAAAGTCCGCCCACGCGGTCGCGGCGTTCAAAGACCGTAACAGAATGGCCGCGGCGGTTGAGCTGCATCGCTGCTGCAAGGCCGGAAGGACCGCTTCCTACAACGGCAACGCGTTTTCCGGTGCGCACTTTCGGCGGCTGCGGCGTAATCAGGCCGGTTGCCCATGCGTTTTCGATGATCGCGCGTTCATTTTCCTTCGTGCAGACCGGGTCTCCGTTTACGTTGCATGTACAGGCTGCTTCGCAGAGTGCCGGGCAGACACGGGAGGTAAATTCCGGAAAACAGTTTGTCTTGGTGAGGCGGCGGTATGCCTGCTCATAGTTTCCAAGATACACAAGGTCATTCCACTCCGGAACGAGGTTCTGCAGCGGACAGCCGGAGGCCATTCCCGCAATCATGGTTCCCGCCTGGCAGAACGGTACACCGCATGCCATACAGCGGGCAGCCTGCATCTGCTGTTCCTTTTTCGGGAGCTGCAGATGAAATTCCTTAAAGTTTTTGATACGCTCAAGCGGGGCAACGGTGTTTCCCGTCTTGCGCTGATATTCCATAAATCCAGTTGGCTTACCCATAATTCTTCTTCCTCCTACTTACGCATGCTTTCGTAAAATGCTTCAATCTGTGCCTGTTCGCTGCTAAGGCCCTTGTCTTCCATCTGGGCACTCAGCATCATCATGCGCTTATAGTCATTCGGAATGATCTTCTTGAATTTCGGCAGATATTCGTCAAAGTGTGTGAGAATTTCTTTACCTTTTTCAGAGCCGGTGTGTGCGACGTGTTTTTCAATCATGTTTTTCAGCTCTGCAATATCGTATTTGCTTTCTACCAGTTCAATCGAAATCATTTCCTTGTTCAAATTGCGGTACAGGTTGCTCTTTTCATCCAGGACATAAGCGATACCGCCGCTCATGCCGGCTGCAAAGTTCTTTCCGGTTGCGCCGAGGACAACGACACGGCCGCCGGTCATATACTCGCATCCATGCTCACCGACACCCTCGACAACGGCGTAAGCACCGGAGTTTCTGACACAGAAACGCTCTCCTGCGATACCGTTGATGTACGCCTCACCGCTCGTTGCGCCGTAGAGGGCAACGTTTCCGACGATGATGTTTTCTTCCGGTTTATACTTTCTTGCTTTCGGCGGGTAGACAACCAGTTTTCCGCCAGAGAGGCCTTTTCCGAAGTAATCGTTCGAATCGCCCTCAAGTTCCAGGGTCAGTCCTTTTGGAATAAATGCTCCGAAGCTCTGTCCGCCGGCACCCTTGCACTGTACGGTGTACGTATCCGGCTCCAGAGAGGTGCCGAATTTTCTGGTGATCTCGGCACCAAGAATCGTTCCCACGGTACGATCGGTGTTGGTGATCTCGACTTTGACGGTCTTCTTCTCTTTCTTATCCATTGCCGGACCGAATTTCTTTAAGAGTACCTTCTCATCCAGGGTTGCGCCAAGTTTGAAGTCGTAAACATCTTTCGGATCGAACGTTACCTTCTCGCCTGCTTTTGCAAACGGATTGTTCAGGATCTGGCTTAAGTCTACGCGGTCTGCGTGCTCGTTCGTCACTTTATCATTTCTCTTTAAGAGGTCGGAACGGCCGACCATCTCGTCAACGGTGCGGAAGCCAAGTTTTGCCATGTATTCCCGCATCTCTTCTGCGATGAAGTGCATGAAGTTGATGACGTACTCCGGTTTGCCGCGGAAACGTTTGCGCAGCTCCGGGTTCTGGGTTGCAATACCCATCGGGCAGGTATCGAGGTTGCAGACACGCATCATAACGCATCCCATCGTTACAAGCGGTGCGGTCGCAAAACCGAATTCCTCGGCGCCAAGGAGTGCTGCAATCACAACGTCACGGCCGCTCATCAGCTTACCATCGGTCTCGATCATGACACGGTTACGGAGGCCGTTTTTGATCAGCGTCTGATGGGTCTCGGCAAGGCCTAACTCCCATGGAAGTCCTGCATTGTGGATGGAACTTCTCGGTGCTGCTCCCGTTCCTCCATCATATCCGGAAATCAGGATAACCTGTGCTCCGGCTTTTGCAACACCGGCTGCGACAGTACCAACACCTGCTTCGGATACCAGTTTAACGGAGATTCTTGCATTCACATTCGAGTTTTTCAGGTCATAAATCAGCTGTGCAAGGTCCTCGATGGAGTAGATGTCGTGGTGCGGCGGCGGGGAAATCAGGGATACACCCGGTGTGGAGTGACGTGTTTTTGCAATCCACGGGTAAACCTTTCCGGCCGGTAAGTGGCCGCCCTCGCCCGGTTTTGCACCCTGGGCCATCTTGATCTGGATCTCTTTTGCACTGACAAGGTATTTGCTGGTAACGCCGAATCTTCCCGATGCTACCTGTTTGATCGCGGAGCATCTCTCCGGGGATTCGAGACGGTCATCACTCTCACCGCCCTCACCAGTGTGGATTTTCCATGCAGACGGTTCATGGCAATTGCCAGTGTCTCATGTGCCTCCTGGGAAATAGAACCGTAGGACATCGCACCTGTTTTGAATCGTTTTACGATAGAATCTACGCTCTCAACTTCTTCGAGCGGAACGCCCTGCTCCGGATAATCGAAGTCCATCAGGCTCCGCAGATAGCCGCTCTCCTCGCTGTCGACCATTGCTGTGTACTCTTTGAACATCTTGTAGTCGCCGCGTCTTGTGGACTCCTGCAGTGTATGAATGGTGCGCGGATTGTAGCGGTGCTCCTCGCCCTGGCTTCTCGATTTATGACGGCCGATACTGTCCAGTGTCAGATCGGTAGACAGCTCCAGCGGATCGAATGCCTGGGAATGACGCTCATCGACATCTTTTGCAATGTCTTCCAGGGTAATACCGCCGACACGGCTGACCGTACCGGTGAAGTATTTGTCGATGACATCTGCTGAGATACCGATGGCCTCGAAGATCTGGGAACCCTGATACGACTGGATCGTGGAGATACCCATCTTCGCTGCGATTTTTACGATACCAGAGATGACTGCGTGGTTGTAATCTTCAACGGCTGCGTAGTAATCTTTCTTGATCATGCCCTCTTCGATCAGCTCATGGATCGTGTCGAGTGCCAGATACGGGTTGATTGCGCAGGCACCGTAGCCGAGCAGTGTTGCGAAATGGTGCACCTCGCGCGGCTCGCCGGACTCCAGAATAATCGCAAGAGAAGTTCTCTTTTTCGTTTTTACCAGATGCTGATGAACCGCAGATACAGCCAGGAGGGATGGAATCGCCACATGGTTCTCATCGACACCGCGGTCAGAGAGAATCAGGATGTTGGCTCCTGCCCGGTGTGCACGGTCAACCTCGACGAAAAGGCGGTCCATCGCACGGTCAAGCGGTGCGCTCTTGTAGTAGGTGATCGGAACGGTCACTGCCTTGAAGCCTTCGACTTTCATGTTCTTGATCTTCAGCATATCGGTATTGGTCAGGATCGGATTGTTGATCTTTAATACCTGGCAGTTCTTCGGCTCCTCCTCAAGCAGGTTTCCGTCACGTCCGACGTAAACGCTTGTGGAAGTTACGATCTCCTCACGGATGCAGTCGATCGGCGGGTTCGTTACCTGTGCGAAGAGCTGTTTGAAATAGTTGAACAGCGGCTGATGCTCATGGGAGAGAACGGCAAGCGGGGTATCGATACCCATCGAAGCGGTTGCCTCGACACCGTTTAATGCCATCTTTCCGATGGAGGAACGGTACTCCTCGTAGGTGTAGCCGAACGCTTTCTGCAGGCGCATCCGCTCTTCTTTCGTGTACTCTTCGACCGGCAGATTCGGGATTTTGATATCCTTTAACTGTACCAGATAACTGTCGAGCCATTCGCCGTACGGCTGTTTCTTTGCGTAATATTCTTTGACTTCCTCATCGTTTAAGACTTTTCCCTGTACGGTGTTGACGAGAAGCATCTTGCCCGGATGGAGACGCTCTTTTAAGACGATTTTTTCTTCCGGAACTTCCAGAACACCGACCTCAGAGGAGAGGATCAGAAATCCATCGTTAGTGATGTAGTAACGGGAAGGACGAAGACCGTTGCGGTCGAGCACTGCTCCCATCACATCTCCGTCGGAGAACAGGATCGATGCCGGTCCGTCCCACGGCTCCATCATCGTTGCATAATACTGATAGAAATCACGTTTCTCCTGGGAAATCGTATCGTTGTTTGCCCACGGCTCCGGGATCGTGATCATGACAGCCAGCGGAAGATCCATACCGCTCATGGTCAGGAACTCGAGTGTGTTGTCGAGCATTGCAGAGTCAGAACCCTGGGTGTTGACAACCGGCAGAACCTTGTGCAGTTCATCCTGCAGCATCGGGGAGGACATCGTCTCCTCACGGGCCAGCATCTTGTCGGCGTTTCCGCGGATGGTGTTGATCTCGCCGTTGTGTACGATGAAACGGTTCGGATGGGCTCTCTCCCAGCTTGGGTTCGTGTTCGTGCTGAACCGGGAATGCACCATGGCGATTGCAGATTCATAATCGACATCCTGCAGATCGCGGAAGAAGGTGCGGAGCTGTCCTACGAGGAACATACCTTTGTATACGATGGTACGGCTGGAAAGGGATGGCACGTAGGTGTTGTCGTTGCTCTGTTCGAAAACACGGCGTACGACGTACAGACGACGGTCGAAAGCGATTCCCTTTTCCACATCCTCCGGTTTTTTGATGAATGCCTGCATGATGTAAGGCATACACTCTCTTGCCTTATGGCCGAGAACTTCCGGAACGGTCGGCACGGTTCTCCATCCAAGGAGTTCCAGTCCCTCTTTTTCCACGATGATCTCAAACATCTTTTTTGCCTGGTTCCGTTTCAGCTCATTTTGTGGGAAGAAGAATACGCCGACGCCGTATTCCCGTTCTCCGCCTAATGAAAAACCGAGGGTCGAACAGGCTTTGGAAAAGAATTTGTGCGATATCTGCAACAAGATTCCTACTCCGTCTCCTGTTTTACCCTCGGCGTCTTTGCCGGCTCTATGTTCAAGATTTTCTACGATTTTTAATGCGTTTTCTACGGTCGCATGGGATTTTTCACCTTTGATATTCACGACGGCTCCGATACCGCAGTTGTCGTGTTCAAAGGAAGAACGGTACAGCCCTTCTTCTCCCATGACACGCTCTTTGCTCTGTGTCATACGGCTTCCCTTCCTTTACTTTCCTTATTTTCGGTTATCCTTTGTCTTTTCTGAAAAGAATGGAGGGGAATCTTTTGTTCCCCGCCGTTCTTTCTGGATTGCCCTTACTATACTCTATTTTTTTCGTCCTGTAAAGAGCAAATTTAATTTTTATATAATTTTTTATATTTTTTCTTAACTTTCTTAGGTTATTACTGCATTTTACCTAATTTTTCATACCATTTATCGATTATTTTGCCGCATGGTACTCGGCTGCTGCTGCGATCAGGCCGCGGAACAGCGGATGCGGACGGTTTGGACGGGATTTGAACTCCGGATGTGCCTGCGTTGCGATGTAGAACGGATGATCTGAAAGTTCTACCATCTCAACGATTCTTCCGTCCGGAGAAACACCGGAGAGAACCATGCCGTTTTCGGTCAGTGCTTTCCGGAAATCGTTGTTTACTTCATAGCGGTGGCGGTGACGCTCGGAAATCTCTTTCTCACCGTACAGCTCCTGTGCTTTCGATCCGTCTGCCAGGACGCATGGATATGCGCCGAGACGTAACGTACCGCCGATATCCTCGATTCCATCCTGATCCGGCATCAGTGCGATCACCGGGTGCATGGTGTTCGGGTTCATCTCGATGCTGTGTGCGTCGTGGTAACCGAGAACGTTTCTTGCATATTCAACAATCGTCAGCTGCATGCCGAGGCAGAGGCCGAGGAACGGAATCTTGTTCTCTCTTGCATATCGAATCGCTGTGATCATGCCTTCGATACCGCGGTTTCCGAATCCGCCCGGTACCAGAACACCGTCCACATCGCTCAGATACTCTGCCACGTTCTCCTCGGTTACCAGCTCGGAATCCACCCATTTCAGGTGTACGTTTGCATGGCTTGCAATTCCGCCGTGTTTTAATGCCTCAACAACGCTCAGGTATGCATCATGCAGCTGGATATACTTTCCGACGAGCGCAATCGTCACCTCTTTGTTCGGATGGCGGAGTGCTTCTACCATATGGGTCCAGTCGGACAGATCCGGTTCCGGGCATGGAAGGTGAAGGCTCTCGCAGACAACCTGCGCCAGGTTCTCTTTCTCCATGGCAAGCGGAGCTTCATACAGATACTCCACGTCCAGGTTCTGCAGAACATGGCTTGACGGAACGTTGCAGAACAGAGCAATTTTATCTTTGATCTCGGTGGTCAGCGGATGCTCGGACCGACATACGATGACATCCGGCTGAATACCGATTCCCTGCAGCTCTTTTACGCTCGCCTGCGTCGGTTTTGTTTTCATTTCACCGGAAGCTTTCAGATATGGAATCAGGGTAACGTGGATCAGAATGGCGTTCTCGTGTCCGACGTCATGCTGGAACTGGCGGATTGCCTCCAAAAACGGCTGGCTCTCGATATCGCCGACGGTTCCGCCGACCTCAATGATGGCAATACGCTCCTCGTCTACTTCTTTTCCGCGGTAGAAACGGCTCTTGATTTCGTTTGTAATGTGCGGAATGACCTGTACGGTGCCTCCGCCGAAATCACCGTGGCGTTCTTTCTGCAGAACAGACCAGTATACTTTTCCAGTCGTCACGTTGGAATTTTTATCCAGGCTCTCGTCGATGAAACGCTCGTAGTGGCCGAGATCGAGGTCTGTCTCTGTGCCGTCATCGGTAACGAAAACCTCGCCGTGCTGAATCGGGTTCATCGTACCCGGGTCAACGTTGATGTACGGGTCAAATTTCTGCATCGTCACTTTGTATCCTCGGGCTTTTAAAAGCCGTCCAAGGGACGCCGCCGTGATTCCCTTTCCAAGGCCGGAGACTACTCCGCCTGTCACAAAGACATATTTTACTGCCATATTGATTTCCTCCTGCTTTTCTCTTCTGATATTTTCTTTTCCGTCACAAGTTTCTCTAAAAGGAAATGTCGCCTGCCGGCGACATCTCTATGATGAAAGCCAGTTACTCCGCGCCTGCGTCGCTCCCGTAACTGCTGACAACATTCGTAATCCGGGCTATCGCCTACTTACTCATGTCGTCTTGCCCGGCCAATATCTATGAATTCGCTCATGCAAGCATGGCTCATCCATAGCTGCTGTCCGGGGCTTTCATTCAAAATCAAAAACGATTATAACACATCTCGAATTTCCTGCAACTTTTTTTTACTATTTTTTATTATTTTCGACATTTTCCACGAAATCCTAAATTTCTGCACCATATTTTATACATATCACGATTTTCTTGACATCATCCGCAAAAATGAGTATGATAATCAATGTTTTTAAAACATGCAGGTCTACAACTGAAAAAAGGAGAATACCTATGCAGCCATCGTCAAACAATTGTTATGATACCGGTCTCCGGGAGGAATGTGGTGTTTTCGGCATTTACGATCTGGATGGTGCCGACGTCAGTCCTTCGATCTACTATGGCCTTTCCGCCCTGCAGCACAGAGGACAGGAGTCCTGCGGAATTGCCGTCTCTGACACCAGCGGTCCAAAGGGCCATGTGAAATCCTACAAAGGCCTTGGCCTTGTCAACGAAGTTTTCAAAGAATCCAAATTAGAAGAGCTGTCCGGCAATATCGGCATCGGCCATGTCCGGTACTCTACCACCGGTTCCACTACCGTAGAGAATGCACAGCCGCTCGTTCTGAATTATCTGAAAGGCTCCCTCGCCCTTGCGCACAACGGAAATCTGGTCAACGCTATGGAACTGCGCGAGCAGATGGAAAACACCGGCGCAATTTTTCACACTTCGATTGACTCTGAAATCATCGCCTACGGCATTGCGCGGGAACGCGTTCATTCCAAAACGGTAGAAGAAGCGATTCTGCGCACGGTAAAAGAAATCCGCGGCGCCTATGCCCTTGTCATCATGAGCCCGAGAAAACTCATCGGCGTGCGCGACCCATATGGCTTAAAACCGCTCTGCATCGGAAAGCGGGACAACGCCTGGGTTCTCGCCTCAGAAAGCTGCGCCCTCACTTCGATCGGCGCCGAATTCGTCCGCGATGTCGCTCCGGGAGAAATTGTAACGTTTGACAAAACCGGAAATCTGAAATCCGAATTTATGCCGGTTGACGTAAAAAAAGCGCATTGTATTTTTGAATATATTTATTTTGCCCGCCTCGACAGCAAAATAGACAATATCAGTGTCTACGAAGCCAGAATCCGCGGCGGTGCAACGCTTGCAAAGACCTATCCGGTTGACGCAGATCTTGTCTGCGGCGTTCCGGACTCCGGACTTGCCTCCGCAAAAGGCTATTCCGAAGAATCCGGCATTCCGTTCGGTCTTGCCTTCCACAAAAACAGCTATGTCGGCCGTACCTTTATCAAACCGACACAAAAGGAACGGGAATCCAGCGTAAAAATCAAGCTGAGTGTTCTGGAATCCGTCGTAAAAGGAAAACGAATTGTCCTCGTTGACGATTCCATTGTCCGCGGAACAACGATTTCGAATCTGATTACGATGCTACGAAAAGCCGGTGCGACCGAGGTTCATGTCCGTATCAGTTCCCCGCCGTTCCTGTATCCATGCTATTTTGGAACCGATGTGCCTTCCAACAAGCAGTTGATCGCAAGCTCCCATTCCACCGAGGAAATCCGCCAGCAGATCGGAGCGGACTCCCTGGGCTACATGCCGATCGAAGAGCTCCAGAACATGGTCGGTGACCTGCCGATCTGTCGTGCATGCTTCGACAGTCATTATCCGATGGAAGTACCAAAGCAGGATATCAGCGCTCTTCTGGAAAGCTGATTTCGTTTTCTTTCCCCTTACCGTGCAGATCTTGCACCCGGTAGGGGGATTTCTTTTTTGAGCATGCATACTTTTCTGTATGGTTTGCATACAATACCTTCAAAAACAAAGGATCTCTTTATGGATCTTACGGACATCATCTATTCCAACGATTACATCAACATTCTGATTCAGAATTACGTGGCACAGTCCGAGCGGTACCAGATGCTCTTTCCGGAATCCAGTGCCCTTCTTACACTGAATTCGCAGTATTCCGTTCTCTTTCTCGAGCGCAGCCTGCTCCCGGAAAATCTCTTTGGTGAAATTCTTTTTACCGGACTCCCGAAACTTTTCACGCCGCTTTCCACCCTCTCTTTAGAAGTCTCCGGCATTGTACAGACGCAGAATCTCTACGGCGGCGGGTATACCGGCAAAAATGTAATCCTGGGTTTTCTGGACACCGGCATCGATTACCGCCACCCCGCCTTTCTGCGCAGCAACGGCCAGAGCCGGATTCTTTCCATCTGGGATCAGACCGACCGCACAGGCACACCGCCGCAGCAGTTTCCCTATGGCAGTCTCTACGAAAAGTCAGACCTTGACGATGCGCTTCGAAGCAGGGATCCTCTTTCTGTCGTTCCGGTCACGGATCCGGACGGACACGGAACATACGTCGCCGGAGTCGCTGGCGGTACTCCGAATGCGTCCGCCGGCTTTCTCGGTGCTGCACCGGAAGCCGATTTCGCTGTTGTTAAGTTAAAACCGGCGAAACAGAATCTGAAAGACTTTTATCTTGTCTCCACCAATGCTCCCGTCTTTGAAGAAGATGATCTTCTCTCTGCGATGCGTTTTCTAAACGAAGTCGCAGCCAGGGAGGGAAAACCACTGGTCATCTGTCTGGCACTTGGAACAAATCAGGGAAGTCATTCCGGAACCCTTCCCATCGCTCTGACGCTGGCGCGCTACGGAAATACGCCGGGCATTATTCCGGTCTGCGCCACCGGCAACGAGGGAAACGCCGCTCACCATTATTATGGCTCCGTATCCGAAAATGACTCCCCGAAAAATGTAGAGTTTCTCGTTTCCGAAGGCAGCCGCGGTTTTGTCCTGGAGTTCTGGGGACAGGTTCCGCAGCTTTTTTCCGTCGGATTCCGCTCTCCCGGCGGAGAAACGATTCCGCGGATTCCCGTCTCTTTGACTCAGGAACAGAGGATCACCTTTGTTCTGGAACGCACCGTCATCTACGTCAACTACGAAGTCGTTCAGACGACGACCGGCAGCCAGCTCATCCTGATCCGCATGCTGGATCCGACGCCCGGCATCTGGACACTTCAGGTTTACCGCGCCTTTCCTTCCCCTCCCGATTTCCACGTCTGGCTTCCGATTACCGGATTTTCCACTTCCGATGTGATCTTTCTGGAACCCGACCCGTACACGACACTGACGACACCCTCCGCCACCATTCCCGTTCTGTCTCCCTCCACCTATCAGGCATCCAATAACAGTTTTTCACCGGAATCCGGACGCGGCTTTACCCGGCTTGGTGAAATCAAACCCGATTTTGCTTCCCCCGGGATTTCCGTCACCGGACCGGGACCGGCAGGCTCCTACGAAAACCGGAGCGGCGCAAGCGCGTCCGCTGCCATTACATCCGGTGCTGCCGCTCTCTTCCTGCAATGGGGCATTCAACGCACCCCATCCCGCTATTTTACGGCGCAGGAGCTGAAAAACTATCTGATCCGCGGCGCTGGCCGAACTGATACCATTACTTATCCAAGCCGCGAGTGGGGATACGGAAGATTGCAGTTATATCAGAGCTTTCTAAGCCTTATGACAAACTGATTTTCCCGCTCACAGGTTTGCTTCTATGGTATATCCGTTTGTTGATGCAAACTTTTAATGTGCAAGTGCCTTGTTTTTGATTGTTTTCCGTTGTATCATTACGTATTATCATTATATTTATAAAACTAAAAGGGGGATTCCTGACTATGAATTACGAACGCTTGAACGATCTTCGCCTTCTTGGACTTACGATTGCCTACTACCGAAGAGCAAAAGGAATGACGCAGGCCGAACTTGCCGAGGCGGTACATATCAGTCGTACCCATATGAGCAACATCGAAGCGCCAAATACAAAAACCTCTATTTCGTTGAATCTTCTGTTCGATATCGCTGAGGCACTTGACATTCCGGTGAAAGAGCTTTTTGATTTTCAGGGACGCAGTCTGTAGGGTCTTTGAATTTTTCTCTTTAAGAGTAACCCCGCCCGGCAGTTTTTCATATCATGAATTGTAAGCAAAATGATTCCTTTGGAGGAACAAACATGAGTGATTTAGCTGCTACAAACTGTGGATGCGGATGTGACAACGGCTGTGGCTGCGATAATGGATGCGGTGTTTCCAACAACAACCTGTTCGGAAACAATGGCTGCAGTATTATCTGGATTCTGCTTCTCCTCTCCTGCTGCGGCGGATGTGGATGCGGAAACAACAACAATGGCTGCAATTCCGACTGCTGGCTCGTTCTGATTCTTCTGTTCTGCTGCGGCGGATGGAACAACAACGGCTGTGGATGCGGCAACAGCAATAACTGTGGATGCGGCTGCTGACCTTTTTTCAGTCCTCCCAGATGTTCGGGCAGAAAAAGCCCCGGGTGCGGATCAACCGCCCCGGGGCTTTTTTCACCAGAATTCTCTTTCAGCGAAACCGTTTCGGTTTCCGTGCTTCTCTTTCCCGCTTTTCCATCTCTTCTCTTTTTTCTTTTTTTCTCATACATTCCAGATCTATTTCATAAAAGGCATTCCCTTCGAGTACCTGTTTTCTTTTTGCTGTTTCTTTTCCATCCATTTTCCGGCGGTCTCCTTTTTCTTTCTTCCTCTTATCATATGTTTTTTCCCGCCTTCTGTCATTTTTTCCGGCCTGGAACATAAGATAAAGAGAAATAAAAAGACAAATGCAGGAATGCTGCCAGGAAGGATCTTAATTTGAATCAGGAACAGGAACAAAATGTGGAACAGATGACACCGCTGGACCAGATGATCGCACAGGATCAGCTTCAGATGCTGAAGGCTGCCATTCCCTACGCCTCCTTCGGCCTGCAGCCCTCCCTTGCGATTTTGAGCAAATGGCTCGAGCTCCAGCGGACCATTCAGCTTTTTTCCCGTCCGGCCGACCTTTCCATGATGTCTGTTGATGCCCCGCACGTCTCTCCGCTTGAGATGCTGCAGGATATTTCCCGTTTTGCCGCCGGTCCACAGCGGGATCTTCTCTCCCAGATGTTTCAGACCATGCAGATGGTCCAGATGCTTCAGAATATAAATCCCGGAAATGAGGAGGATCTGCTATGAGTTCGGATGATAAGCAAAACGACTGGTCGCAGGACCCCTCTCTTTCCGGAATTGACTTTGCCCGGCTTCAGGCACTGCAGCAGATGGCCTCTCAGAGCCGTGGAAAATCCCAGGCGGAAATGATGCCGTTTCTTCTCTCCCTGATGCAGGGAAATCAGGGCGGCGCACAGTTTTCCGCCTCCGAGGCGGACCTGATCATCTCTGCCATCAAAGCCGGAAAATCCAAACAGGAAGCGGCAAAAATTGACCAGATGGTACGCCTCTTCCGCTCCGCTGCTTCCGGGAAAAAACGCTGAAAAACTACAAACCAAAAAACGCTGCCGGTCTGGAATCCCAAACCGGTCAGCGTTTTTATTCTGTGCTTTTTCCTGCCTAGTTCTGCATGGAAAGCACGTTTTTATTTTTTACCAGGTAATCAATCAGAGAAACAACGGTCAGAATCAGTGCAACCCAGATCAGCACGGTATTCAGCACGGAAAGTGCCGGAATGTCGGCGATCAGAAGAATGATCATAATCATCTGGCTGATTGTTTTCGATTTTCCCCACCAGCTTGCTGCGATGACAATTCCATTGTCCGAAGCAACCAGGCGGAAACCGCTGATGATAAATTCTCTTGCGATGATAATAATAACCATCCACGCCGGAAGCTTGTCCAGCTCTACAAAGCAGATCAGTGCAGAGCATACCAGCAGCTTATCTGCCAGCGGATCCATAAACTTTCCGAAATCGGTAATCAGATTGTCACGTCTTGCAATGTAGCCGTCCAGCGTATCCGTGATGCTGGCAGCGGCAAAGATTACCAGTGCAATCCATTTGGACGCGCTTCCGCCCACGCCAGACAGCAGGAAGAACACGAAAAACGGAATCATAATTACCCGCAGAATCGTTAATTTGTTTGGTAAATTCATTGACTTATCTCTCCTATCAGATCATATTCCAGAGCACCGGTAATTTTCACTCTTACGAAGTCGCCGGATACGAGTGTTTCCGGTGTATTGACAAATACATAGCCGTCTACACCCGGTGCGTCCGCCTGGCTTCTGCCCACATAGGCATCCTCATCCGCCACTTTGCCCTCGATCATAACAAGAAGCTCCTGGCCGATCCTGCGCTCGCCGAGTTCTGCAGAGATATCCTGCTGCAGCTCCATCAGTTCTGCCTGACGGTCCAGTTTTACCTCCTCGTCGATCTGATGCTCCATCGCAGCAGCCGGTGTTCCCTCCTCCGGAGAGTAGGTGAATACGCCGAGACGGTCGAACTCCATGTCGTTGATAAACTCGAGGAGTTCTTTGTGCTGCTCTTTTGTCTCTCCCGGGAATCCTGTGATCAGCGTGGTGCGCAGTGTGATATCCGGCATCTCGCTTCTCAGGAAATCAATTTTGTCGATCAGCTCCTGTTTGGATGTTCTGCGACCCATGCGGCGCAGGATCTCATCGTTGGCATGCTGAATCGGCAGATCCAGGTAGTGACAGACTTTCGGCTCTTCCTTCATCGTCTGAACGAGTTCCGGATAGATGTCCTCCGGATAGCAGTACAGAATCCGGATCCAGTAGAGCTCCTGAATTTTGCAGAGCTCTTTTAACAGAAGGTGGAGAGACGGCTTTCCGTACAGATCGATACCATAAATGGTTGTCTCCTGCGCAACGAGAACGAGCTCTTTGACACCCTGTTCTGCCATCGTCTTCGCTTCTGCTATCAGTTCCTCCATCGGAACGGAGCGGTACGGTCCGCGCAGCTTCGGAATGATGCAGTAGGTACAGTGCTTGTCACAGCCCTCTGCAATTTTCAGATATTCGTAATGGCCGCCTGTCGTTACAACGCGCTGTGCGTCAATTTTCGGCAGTCCTTTCAGATCGGCATACTCCTGGAAGCGGTCGCCGCCGAGGACATCCTGAATGGCATCCAGGATTTTGTCATAGCTGTTCGTTCCAAGTACGGCGTCAACCTCCGGAATCTCCTCAATGATTTCATCGCGGTAGCGCTCTGCCATACAGCCCGTTACCAGAAGAACCTTACAGCTTCCCGCTGTACGGTATTTCGCCATTTCAAGAATATTTTGAATGCTTTCTTCTTTGGCGTCGTGGATAAAGCAGCATGTGTTTATCACGATAACCTCTGCATCTTCCTCGGAATCGGTGATCTCGAAGCCATGCTCTACCAGAAGACCCAGCATATGCTCGGAATCTACCAGGTTTTTATCGCATCCAAGGGAAATAAACAGAATTTTCATATTATTCAATTACTGGCTCCTCTTTTGTTTCCTCTTCCGCTTCAACTTCAGATTCCGGAAGGATTGTAACCTCTCCTTTGTACATCTCCTCTACGGCGATGGAGAGCGGTTTCATGCCTTTTTTCACTTTTACAAGCGGTTCAGCTCCGCCAATGATCTGTCTTGCACGTTTGCTTGTTGCAAGTACCAGAGAGTAACGGCTGCTGACAACCGGTGCCTCGTCCAGATCCTGGCCCTCGTTAATAGTTGCAATCAGTTCCTGATAAGATGGATGAATCATAATAAATGCTCCTTTCTATTTTTCCAGACTTTTTTTCATCTGTTCGATAAAGTCTTTCTGGTTGCTGCTCATGAAATGCTGGCTCTGAATGGTCTCATGCATCTGTTTTACGCAGGTTTCGAGGTCGTCGTTGATCAGGACATAATCGTACTGGTCCATGCCCTGTGCTTCCTCTTTTGCACGCTCCATTCTGCCTTTGATAACTTCTTCTGTTTCCGTTCCGCGTCCCCGGAGGCGTCGTTCCAGCTCCTCGGCGGTCGGCGGTGTGATGAACACAAGAAGGGTGTCCGGACGTTTTTCCTTGACCTGAAGTGCTCCCTGGATTTCAATCTCAAGCAGAACATCTTTTCCGGCATCCAGCTGCTCCTCTACGTATGCCTTCGGCGTTCCGTAGGAATGTTTTACGTAACGCGCATACTCGAGGAAGGCATCCTCTTCTACCATGCGGTCAAACTCTTCTTCTGTACGGAAAAAGTACGATACGCCGTCTTCCTCGCCCGGACGCGGGTCTCTTGTGGTGACGGAGATGGACAGCGCATAGTTGTCGTACTCCTCCATCAGGCGTTTCATCAGTGTTCCTTTTCCTGCTCCGGAAAAACCGGATACTACAGTAAGTATTCCTCTACTCATTTTCAGATTCCCCTCGCTCTTTTTCTGTTTCCCAGCCGCCGTTGAATCTGCGGCTGATCGTTTCCGGCTGCAAAGCCGAAAGGATGATAAATTCTTCTCCGGTGATGAGCACTGCTTTCGTGCGTCTTCCCTGCGTCGCATCGATGATGCGGTTGCTTTCCTTTGCACGCTGCACCATACGCTTGACGGGTGCCGCCTCGGGACTCACCACTGCTATTATTTTATCCGAATTTACGACATTGCCGAATCCGATGTTGATCAGTTTTGCCACAATCCGTCCTTTCCTGTACCTTCTGAAGTCTTTTTCAGAAAATACATCTACCCATACAGATTTATTATAATTCATTCAGAAAGCCTAGTCAAATCTTTTTTTCTGTATTATAATGAAAATACCAGAATTTCAAACAAAGGAGATATTTTCTATGGCTTTTGATGGAATTACCATTGCAAATATTGCACAGGAACTGAATCAGACCATCGTCGGCGGAAAGATCAACAAGATCGCACAGCCGGAAAACGACGAGCTGATGATTACAATAAAAAACAACCGTACCGTTTACCGTCTTCTCCTCTCGGCAAGTGCTTCGCTTCCGCTGATCTACCTGACGGACAACAATAAGCCCGGCCCGATGACCGCACCGAATTTCTGTATGCTGCTCCGCAAACACATCGGCAGCGCCCGCATTCTCTCCGTTACCCAGCCGGGACTCGAGCGTATTCTTATTTTTGAGCTCGAGCATTTGAACGAACTCGGCGATATCTGCCGCAAGAAGCTGATTGTGGAGATCATGGGAAAACACAGCAACCTGATCTTCTGTCAGGAGGACAATACGATCCTTGACAGTATCAAACATATTTCCGCCAACATGAGTTCTGTCCGTGAGGTTCTTCCGGGCCGCACCTGGTTCATTCCGCACACGCAGGATAAGAAAGATCCGCTCACGATCACAGAAGAAGAATTTTTCGATTTCGTCTGCACGAAACCAATGGCTGCCGCAAAGGCAATCTACACTTCCCTTACCGGCTTCAGCCCGCTGATGGCGGAGGAAGTCTGCTGCCGCGCCGGCATCGACGGCGGATTTGCGGTCAATGCACTCGAAGAAAATGCAAAGCTTCATCTGTTCCGCACCTTCTCTTATCTGATTGAGGATATCAAAAACGGCGCATTTACGCCGAACATCGTATACCAGGCGATGAGCCGAAAGAATTTTCCGCACTGAAACTGACGCAGTATCAGGATTTGCGGGAGGAAACATACGATTCGATCTCCGGTGTACTGGAAACATACTATGCCATGAAAAACCGCATCACCCGCATCCGTCAGAAATCTTCCGATCTGCGCCGTGTCGTCAATACCGCACTCGAACGGAATGTCAAAAAATACGACCTGCAGCAGAAACAGTTAAAAGACACCGACAAGCGGGAAAAATACCGGATTTACGGTGAGCTTTTAAATACGTACGGCTACAGCTGCCAGCCGGGCGATACTTCGCTGAAAGCCGTCAATTACTATAACGGCGAGGAAATCACGATTCCGCTCGACGGAACGCTCTCTGCCGGCGAAAATGCGAAAAAATACTTCGACCGCTACGGAAAGCTGAAGCGGACCCGTGAGGCACTCGAAGAACTTCTTGTCGAGACGAAAGAGGAAATCGACCATCTCGAATCCATCAGCACGGCGCTTGATATTGCGCTCGATGAGGCGGATCTGGTGCAGTTAAAAGAAGAGCTGATCGAGTACGGCTACATCCGCCGCAAGGGACCGACAGGGAAAAAGCAGAAAATCACCTCCCATCCGTTCCACTACCGCTCTTCCGAGGGCTTTGACATTTATGTCGGCAAGAACAACTTCCAGAACGAGGAACTTTCGTTTAAATTCGCCTCCGGCAACGACTGGTGGTTCCACGCGAAAGGCCAGCCGGGCAGCCATGTCATCGTAAAGACGAACGGTAAAGAGCTGCCGGATTCCGTCTACGAAGAGGCCGCTGCTCTCGCCGCCTATTACTCGAAAGGCAGACAGGCACCGAAGGTGGAAATCGACTACACCTTAAAGAAAAACCTGCGCAAACCAAACGGAAGCAAACCGGGTTTCGTTGTTTATTACACCAATTACTCCATGATGGCGGAGCCGAACATCCGCAATCTTCAGGAAATACAGGACTGAATTCAGAATACAAAAGACTTTTCGCACATTCCTATCTGTTCCTCTTTGCGAAAAGTCTTTTTTTCGTAAAATTTAATACTTCCTTCATTTCTTTTTCGATGCTCTATGGTATACTTCTTAGTATGGAAAAAGATTCCAGACGTGATCTTTTTCAACCAAACCACAGTGAGGCTGTCTCTTCTTTATCAGGACAGCCGGAGAGGAATATAACTGTTATGAACAAAACAATTCCCGAAATCATTCACCGCCGTGTTCCAACGACGCGCTATGAGGCAGACCCTTCCAAAGGCCTTTCCGCCGAGCAGGTTGCCGAGTACCGCGAGAACGGCTGGACCAACTGCGCGGTGGAACCTCCGTCCAAGACAACGGCCGAGATCGTAAAGAGCAATGTCTGTACGTATTTCAACCTGATTTTTCTGATTATTGCCATCTTTCTGATCCTTGCCGGTTCGTTCCGGGATCTTACGTTTCTGCCGGTCATCATCGCGAACACGCTGATCGGCATTGTACAGGAAATCAAGGCGAAAAAGACGCTGGAAAAGCTGTCTGTTTTAAACGCGCCGAAGGCTACTGCGATCCGTGACGGTGCTGAGGTAACACTCGCCGCGGAGGATCTCGTACTCGATGATATTGTTGTATTTACCGCAGGAAAACAGATCTGCGCTGATGCTGTCGTGCTTGAAGGTGAGGTACAGGTCAACGAATCGCTGCTTACCGGTGAATCCGATGAGATTACCAAGCGCCCGGGCGACGAGCTGATGTCCGGAAGTTTTATCGTCTCCGGAAGCTGCAAGAGCCGTCTGACCCAGGTCGGTGAAGATTCCTACATTTCCCGTCTGACCCTCGAGGCAAAGGCCATGAAAGAGGGCGAACAGTCCGAGATGATCCGCTCCCTCAACAAGCTGGTAAAGGTTGTCGGCATTCTGATCATTCCGATCGGTCTTCTGCTCTTCGGCCAGCAGTTTTTCGTCTCCCACGAAGCGTTCCGTGAGAGCATTACCTCGATGGTGGCCGCCGTGCTCGGCATGATCCCAGAAGGTCTTTACCTGCTTGCGAGCGTTGCCCTTGCCGTCAGCGTTATGCGTCTGGCTTCGCAGAAGGTTCTCGTGCATGATATGAAATGTATCGAGACGCTGGCTCGCGTCAACGTGCTCTGTGTCGATAAGACGGGAACCATCACCGAGACAAATATGAAAGTACATGACCTGATTCTGGTCGGCTCCAGTTCAGTCCCTGATACAGAATCCGGCGAAAATGCTCCCGCACCGCAGAAAGAAGAGCTTTCCCTTGCGGTCGGTGATTTCGCATCTGCCATGTCAAACGACAACATTACTATGGCGGCACTGAAAGAATATTTTAAAGACAACAACGGCAGAACTGCCGTTTCGATGACTTCGTTCTCCTCGGAATTCAAGTATTCCAGTGTGACATTTTCGGATGTCTCCTACGTGCTCGGTGCCCCGGAGTTCGTTCTCCGCGATGATTTCGCACGCTATCAGAGTGAAATTGAAGCGTATACCTCAAAGGGATTCCGTCTCCTCGTCTTCGGCACATCCGAAACTGTACCGAATGGAAAAGCACTCTCCGGCCGTGTCACGCCGCTTGGCTACGTGCTTCTCTCCAATCCGATCCGAAAAGAAGCACCGGAAACGTTCCGCTACTTCGAAGATCAGGGTGTCCATGTCAAGGTCATCTCCGGTGATACTCCGGTAACGGTATCTGAGGTTGCCGCCAGGCGGGGATTGCACACGCAGAGGATTATATTGATGCTTCCACTCTAAAGACACCGGAAGAGCTCGAAGAAGCAATCCTGAAATACACCGTGTTCGGCCGTGTCACACCAGACCAAAAACGCCAGTTTGTCCAGGCTTTAAAGAAAAACGGCAAGACCGTTGCGATGACCGGCGATGGTGTCAACGATGTGCTCGCATTAAAGGATGCCGACTGCTCCGTTGCGATGGCATCCGGAAGTGACGCTGCCGCACAGGCTGCACAGCTCGTTCTGCTGGACAACGACTTTTCGAAGATGCCTTCTGTCGTACTGGAAGGCCGCCGCGTTGTCAACAACCTGCAGCGCTCGGGAACGCTGTTCCTGGTAAAGAACATTTTCTCGTTCCTGCTGTCCATCTTCTCACTGATCTCGATGGTGACGTATCCGCTGGAGCCGTCCCAGATCTCGCTGATCAGTATGTTTACGATCGGTATTCCAGGCTTCCTGCTCTCGCTAATGCCGAACAAAAACCGGATCGAGGGCCACTTTATCACGAACATTCTGACACGGGCCCTGCCTGCGGCGCTGACCGACTTTTTGATGGTCGCAACACTCGTCGTCTTCGGCCAGGAATTTGCGGTCGGCTCGGAAGATATTTCGACCGCTGCCACCGTACTGCTCGCCATTGTCGGTTTTATGATTCTCTACCGGATCAGCAAGCCGCTCAACTGGATGCGCTGGACGATCCTGATCGGCTCGATTATTGCCTTCATTTTCTGCAGTACCTATCTGAACCAGCTGTTCGCCATTTCTGATATGTCCAGAAAATGTATCATGCTGCTGGTCGTATTCTCTGTCGCAACAGAGCCGGTTCTGCGATATTTGAGCATCCTCGTGGATTCCATTTCCTCTTTTTACCGGAAGCAGAAAATTTTCTTCCTGCGAAAACGGGAAGCGAGAAAAGCGAAATAAAACGTAAAACCAAACATCAAAAATGCCGTACAGCGTTGGAAATTTTTCTCCGCCTGTACGGCATTTTTTGATTTACCAATCACAGTTTCTTACTTTCTCATCTCCGGATCTTCCGCGTAATGCGTCCGCTCGCCGCCGATGTATTTCGGTCTTGTCCGCGCGCAGACAACGTGCGCATCTCCGATCATTTTCTGCGATACCCGGACCGGAACGGCTACTGCCTTCAGCTGCATGCCGATCAGCACATCACCGATATCAATACCTGCATGCGCCTGCACACGCTCTACGGTGACAGCGTCCTCCAATCCATAGTATGCCGCCATCGCAAACGATCCGCCGCCATGCAGCCACGGTACCGCGCAGACCGGCTCGTAACCATATTTTTCTGCCGCCGCACGCTCCAGAACAACCGCACGGTTCAGATGCTCACAGCACTGCGCCGCCAGATACAGCCCGTGCTCCTTCGTACACGCACACAGCGCCTCAAACACCGCCTGCCCGATCTCCTGGCTGGAATCCGTTCCGAGCTTACTGTTGTGAATTTCACTCGAAGAACATCCCACTACCAGAATCTGTCCCGGTTTCATCTGCGCTGTCGTAATCAGCTCCTCTGCGACGGCACGCGCTTCCTGTCTGATTGTTTCAAGATCCATTTTGTATCCCTCCTTGCTAAACAGCAATATTTGTGCAAAAGGAGACTGACTCTTTTTCCAAGAATCAGCCTCCTTTCTTCAGCTTACATAATTATTATTTCTGAACGATATTCACAATTCTTCCCGGTACGTAAATTTCTTTTACGATGTTTCCGGTCAGTTTGTCTGCAACTGCCTCTTTTGCAGCGGCGATTGCGGTCTCTTTATCTGCGTCTTTGGCGATTTTGATCGTTCCGCGCATTTTGCCGTTGATCTGAACAGCGATCTCGGCTACTGCCTCTACGGTCTTCTCCTCGTCAAACTCCGGCCATGCGGTCTGATACAAACGGCCTTCGTATCCAAGGTCTGCCCACAGCTCCTCGGTCATATGCGGTGCAACCGGATTCAGCAGGATCAGAAGGGTTTCGAACTCTTTTCTCGTTACTTTTCCGGCTTTGTAGAACTCGTTGACCAGGGTCATCATGGCTGCGATCGCTGTGTTGTATTTCAGGGACTCATAGTCGCTGGATACTTTCTTGATGGTCTGGTGCATTTTGGACTCCAGCTCTTTGGAGTAGGATCTCCGTCTACCAGGCTGTCCTGCAGTTTCCATACACGTTCGAGGAAACGACGGCATCCTTTTACGCCTTCCTGAGACCAGGATGCACTTAAGTCGAAGGCACCGATGAACATCTCGTACGTACGCAGGGTATCTGCACCGAACTCAGCTACGATATCATCCGGGTTGACAACGTTTCCACGGGATTTACTCATCTTCTCGCCGTTCTCGCCGAGGATCATTCCGTGGGAAGTACGTTTCTGATACGGTTCCGGGCAGGTGACTACGCCTGATCGTACAGGAATTTATGCCAGAAACGGGAATACAGAAGGTGAAGGGTGGTGTGCTCCATTCCTCCGTTGTACCAGTCAACCGGCAGCCAGTATTTCATAGCTTCTTTGCTTGCCAGAGCCTCTTTGTTCTTCGGATCGGTATAGCGGATGTAATACCAGGAAGAACCAGCCCACTGCGGCATGGTATCGGTCTCACGTTTTGCAGGTCCTCCGCAGCACGGGCAGGTGGTGTTGACCCAGTCTGTCATGGCAGCCAGCGGAGACTCGCCGTTATCGGTCGGCATGTAGCTCTCTACATCCGGCAGCTCCAGCGGAAGAGATTCTTCCGGAACCGGAACGTAACCGCATTTGTCGCAGTGTACGATCGGAATCGGCTCACCCCAGTAACGCTGACGGGAGAATACCCAGTCACGCAGCTTATAGTTTGTTTTTGCTTTTCCAACGTGGTTCTCTTCGAGCCACTCAAGAATTTTCTTTTTTGCTTCCGCAACGGAAAGTCCGTTCAGGAACCGGAGTTGACAAGAGTTCCCTCTGCAACGTCGGTGTAAACTTCGTTCTGTACGTCGCCGCCTGCAACGACCTCGATGATCGGCATGTTGAATTTCTTTGCGAACTCCCAGTCACGCTCATCGTGTGCCGGTACTGCCATGATGGCGCCGGTGCCGTAGCTCATCAGTACATAATCGGAAATCCAGATCGGGATCTCTTTTCCATTAACCGGGTTGACTGCGGAAAGTCCGTCGATCATGACACCGGTCTTGTCTTTTGCAAGCTCGGAACGCTCGAAATCGGATTTTCTGGCTGCCATCTCACGGTATGCGCAGACCTCATCCCAGTTCTTGATCTCATCTTTGTACTGGTCGATGTACGGATGCTCCGGGGAGAGTACCATGTACGTAACACCGAACAGGGTATCCGGGCGTGTGGTGTAGATAGTCAGCTTCTCCGGTTTATCTTTCAGGGAGAAGTCAACCTCTGCTCCGTGGGAACGTCCGATCCAGTTTTTCTGGGAAGTTTTGACACGCTCAATATAGTCAACGCCGTCCAGACCGTCAATCAGCTTGTCTGCATACTCGGTAATCTTCAGCATCCACTCGCTCTTTACTTTGCGGACAACCGGGCTTCCGCAGCGCTCGCACACGCCGTTTACAACTTCCTCGTTTGCAAGGCCTACCTTACAGGAAGTACACCAGTTGATCGGCATCTCTTTTTTATATGCCAGTCCGGCTTTGAAAAGTTTCAGGAAAATCCACTGGGTCCAGTGATAGTATTCCGGATCCGTCGTGTTGATCTCTCTGTCCCAGTCGAAGGAATATCCAAGAGACTGAAGCTGGTCTTTGAAGTGATGTACGTTGTTTTTGGTAACGATCTTCGGATGGATGTGGTTCTTGATCGCATAGTTCTCAGTCGGAAGACCAAATGCATCCCATCCCATCGGATACAGAACGTTGTAACCCTGCATTCTGCGCTTTCTGGCTACGATGTCCAGTGCAGTGTACGGACGCGGATGGCCTACGTGAAGTCCCTGTCCTGACGGATACGGAAACTCAACGAGTGCGTAGTATTTCGGTTTTGTATAATCATCTGTGGCGGCAAAGGCTTTTTCATCCTGCCAGATCTTCTGCCACTTTTTTTCAATGTCCTGTGGCTCATATCTTTTACTCATAGGTAACCTCCTGCATGTTCAAGTTCAAAGTTCTTTTTTCTCACACCGCCGCATAGGACAGCATGCACATTTGAACATATAGCTGTATTCTATCACTCTTTCCCTGTTTTTACAATTTATTTTTTCCTATATCCTCCGTTTTTCTTCAAAAACCGCAGAAAAATCCGGTTTCCGGGCGAATTCTGCTCCCGAAACCGGATTTTCTCTGTTTTATCACACTATCTTATAAAGCTTTATTCTTCTGCTTTTTCAACCTTCGAAGCTCTTGCCTCAATCTCTTTTGCCTGGATATCGGACGGAGCCTGCTCATATCTCGCAAACTCATAGGAGAAATCACCGCTTCCGCCTGTCATGGAGCGGAGTGTTGTGCCGTATCCGTAGATCTCAAGTTCCGGAACATCAGCCTCGATAATCGTATGGCCCTTGTGATCCGGATTCATGCCGAGCACACGGCCGCGGCGTTTGTTGAGATCGCCCATGATATCGCCGGTGTATTTATCGTCTACAGTGATCTTCATCGAAACGATCGGCTCAAGGAGAACCGGGGATGCTTCCATAAAGCCTTTCTTGAACGCCTGGATCGCTGCGGTCTTGAATGCCATCTCGGAGGAGTCTACCGGATGATAAGAACCATCATACAGAACGGCTTTGACGCCGACTACCGGATAAGCAGCCAGAGGGCCTTTCTGTACGGCTTCCTGGATACCTTTTTCAACAGCCGGGAAGTAGTTCTTCGGAACGGCGCCGCCGACAACTTCCTGCTCGAAAACGTATGGTTTCTGGAGATCTCCGGAAGCGGAGAAGCGCATTTTTACATGACCGTACTGGCCGTGGCCGCCGGACTGTTTTTTGTATTTTGCTTCTACATCCGAATTTTTGCGGATCGTCTCGCGGAAGGCTACCTCGGACGGGACAGCTCTACTTCTACTTTGTAGCGCTCCAGCAGCTTGCTGACGATAATATCGATGTGCTGGTCGCCCATGCCGTACAGCAATGTCTGATGGTTTGCAGAATCATTGACTGCCTTCATAGTCAGGTCTTCCTGCATCATCTTGGCAAAGGCCTGGGAGATCTTATCTACATCGGCTTTGTTCTTCGGTTTATATCGTTTTGCGGTGTACGGAGTCGAAACATCCGGTTTTCCGTAGCGGACCTGATTGTTCTTTGTCGCAAGGGAATCGCCGGTTCTTGCATCGCCGAGTTTTGCGATGGCACCGATATCTCCTGCATGAAGCTCCGGTACTTCGATCGGCTTGGAGCCTTCGAGCACGTACAGCTTGCTCAGTTTTTCTTCGGATTCCTGATCTACATTATAGAGCACATCATCGCTTTTAATAACGCCGGAGCAAACCTTAATCATTGAATATTTTCCAAGGAACGGATCCACGATCGTCTTGAAAATGGTCGCGCTCTTCGGTTTCGCGAAGTCGTAATTTGCCTCGAAAATTTCGTTCGTATTGAGATTGATGCCGGCACACGGACGGGTGGACGGATCCGGGAAGTATCCGCAGATATCATCAAGAAGGTTCGATACGCCCTGCAGATTGACCGGGGAGCCCATGCATACCGGAACGATGGTGCCGTCTCCTACGTTCATGGCAAGCGCTGCGGAAATCTCTGCTACCGAGAACTCTTCTCCGCCAAAGTAGCGGTCCATAAACTCTTCACTTGTTTCTGCCACGGATTCCATCAGGGTTTCACGGTACTTCTCCAGATATTCTACGGAGTAATCCGGAATCGGGCATTCTTCTTTTTTATCTTTTTCGATATATCTGCGGCCTTTGTTCTTTACAATATTGATATATCCTACAAATTTACCGTTTTCACGCAGAGGCATATGAAGCGGTGCGATTCGTTTTCCGTACAGTTCGGTGAGCTGCTCAACGACTTCTCGGTAGCTGACATCGTCCTGATCCATTTCCGTTACGAAGATCATACGCGGAAGATTGTATTTCTCGCAGAGTTCCCATGCTTTCTGGGTTCCGACCTGCACGCCGGCCTTTCCGGATACCACGATTACAGCGGCATCTGCTGCGGAAGCGGCTTCCTGTGCTTCTCCTACGAAATCAAACATTCCAGGAGTATCCAGAACATTGATCTTATTTTTTCCCCATACGACCGGGACAAGCGTTGTGGAAATAGAGCATTTGCGCTTGATTTCTTCTTTGTCAAAATCGCTGACGGTATTTCCGTCCGTCACTTTTCCGAGACGGTTTGTCATACCGGAAAGATAAGCCATAGCTTCGGTCAGACTTGTCTTTCCGGAGCCGCTGTGCCCCAGCAGCACCACATTTCTGATTCGGTCAGTTCTAAAAACGTCCATATGTAATACCTCCCATGTAAGTAAATTTGCAGATTGCAAGGCCGCTCTTATTCGCCTTTCTGCTTTTTATCAAGATTCACGTCTTCCGTTCCTCTTATCATAGTCACTATTCTACTAAAGTTTTTGCTTTTTTGCAAGTATATTATTCATATTTCACAATATATTTCTGAATTTTTAAATTTTATATGTATTTTAGCTGGTTATTCTGCCTTTCTTCCGCTTTTCTGTCTGGCTTTTCTGTGGAATCTGCCGGATTTTGCAAAACAAGCAAAATTGCTGCCTTTCAAAAATACTTTGTCACTTTAAAGCAAGAAATCTTTGACATTTGATTTCAGATGCTTTACAATGTCTTTTATACGATTTACCTACGAAAATTGTCAGAAAGGACTACTTGAATTATGTGTGATACATCCGAAAAAATCTGTATCGGCTTTATCGGCCTTGGCCTCATCGGCGGCTCCATTGCAAAAACCCTCAGAAAGGTTCACCCGGAGTATAAACTGATGGCCTACTGCCGCACCAAAGCGACGATCGAAGAGGCAATTCAGGAAGGCGTGATTGATATCGCGCTGGAAGAACGGGACGACCGCTTTGCCGACTGTGACTATATCTTCTTATGTGCTCCTGTCAGCACCAACATCTCCTATCTTCCGTTCGTGAAAGGCATCGCAAAACCGGGCTGTATCATCACAGACGTCGGAAGTGTAAAAGGAGAAATCCATCAGGCGGTTGAGACCCTCGGCATGACGCACCAGTTTATCGGCGGCCATCCGATGGCAGGCTCCGAAAAGACGGGATATTCCAGCGCCACCGATTACCTGCTGGAAAATGCTTACTATATGATTACACCCGGACCAGATGTTGAGATCGCGACAGTTTCCGCTTTCGTTGATCTTGTCCAGTCCTTAAAGGCGATCCCGATGGTTTTAACATACGAAGAGCACGACTACATCACCGCAGGTGTCAGTCATCTGCCGCATATCGTTGCCGCTACCCTGGTCAATGCACTCGCATCCCTGGACACACCGGAAGAGCAGATGAAAACCGTTGCTGCAGGCGGCTTCAAGGACATCACCCGCATCGCTTCCTCCTCCCCGGAGGTATGGCAGCAGATCTGTCTCTCAAACCAGAAGCAGCTCTCGAATGTGCTGGATTCCTATATCCGCCTTCTCGTCCAGGCAAAATACCTGGTTGACAACAAAAAAGGCCACGAGCTCTACAATATGTTTGAAAGTTCCCGCGAATACCGGAATTCCATGGAAGATTCTTCCTATGGACCGACAAAGAAAGAATACGTCGTTTACTGCGACCTGCTCGATGAAGCCGGCGGAATCGCAGCCGTTACAACAATTCTTGCCATCAACCAGATCAGTATTAAAAATATCGGCATTACGCATAACCGCGAGTTCGAAGAGGGTGCTCTCCGCATTGAATTTTATGAAGAGCAGGCAGGCATTCTTGCCCGGAAGGTCTTAAAAGACCATGGCTATACCATTCATATCCGCAATTAAAAGCGCGTATATCTTGACAGGAGGAAGTTACGTTATGCAGTTCCAGAAAGCAGTACGTCCTCTGCGCGGAGAAATCTCCGTGCCGGGCGATAAATCCATTTCCCACCGCGCCGTCATGTTCGGTGCCATTTCAGAGGGAACCACAGAAGTTACAAACTTTTTACAGGGTGCCGACTGTCTCTCCACCATCTCCTGCTTCCGCAGTATGGGCATTGAGATCGAGAACACACCGGAGCGCATCCTCGTTCATGGAAAAGGCCTGCACGGGCTTTCGGCTCCGTCCGCCGTTCTCGACTGCGGAAACAGCGGAACAACGACACGCCTGATCTCCGGCATTCTTGCCGGCCAGAACTTTTCCAGTACACTGACCGGTGACGCCTCCATTCAGAAACGGCCGATGGGACGCATCATCAATCCGCTGACCCAGATGGGCGCTTCCATCCGCAGTATTCCGGAAAACGGCTGTGCGCCGCTTGCAATCAACAGCCATCCGCTCCACGCCATCTCCTATCTTTCGCCGGTCGCATCCGCACAGGTCAAATCGTGTGTCCTGCTTGCCGGACTGTATGCTGACGGAAAAACAAGCGTTACCGAACCGGCTCTTTCCAGAAACCATACGGAGCTGATGCTGAAATTCTTCGGCGCCGACGTTGCCTCCGAAGGGCTGACCGCATCGGTTCTGCCGGACCCGGATCTCCATGGAAATCTCGTCCGTGTGCCGGGAGATATTTCCTCCGCCGCCTACTTCATCGCCGCCGCGCTGATAGTTCCAGGCTCTGAGGTGCTCCTGAAAAATGTCGGCATCAACCCGACCCGCGACGGTATGCTCCGCGTCTGCCGCGCCATGGGTGCTGACATCACACTTCTGAATGAGCAGAACTCCGGCGGAGAACCGGTTGCAGACCTTCTCGTGCGCTATACGCCGTCTCTTTCCGGCACTGTCATCGAGGGCGAACTGATCCCGACCCTGATCGATGAAATCCCGATCATCGCGGTTCTTGCCGCCACAGCGAACGGTACAACCGTGATCCGGAATGCGGAGGAGCTGAAAGTCAAAGAATCGAACCGTCTTGATATCATGGTAAACGAACTCACCGCGATGGGTGTTTCCCTGGAAGGCACGGACGACGGCATGATCATTGAGGGCGGAAAACCGTTCCACGGCGCCCAAATCGACAGCCGCCTCGACCACCGCATTGCGATGTCGTTTGCAATCGCTTCGCTTGCCGCAGAGACACCGACGGAAATCCTGCGCGCCGGCTGTGTGGATATCTCGTATCCGACATTCTACCAAGATCTGGCACGGCTGCAGGCATAAAAAACGTTTAAACAAAAATGGATTGTGAAGATCATTTCCTCACAATCCATTTTTTTGCTTTTACCCTGTTCTTCCGGCCGTTCCAACCGTTTCTCCCTGCCGTACCCGCGTTTCGATTCCAAGCCGCGAATAATTCCAGATCCGTTTTTCCGGCACTGCGCTTCCCTTCTGTGCCAGAACGATCACTGTCGAACCACCGAAGGCAAAATAGCCTTTCTCTTCGCCGCGCTGTACACGTCTCGCCGCTCCGGCATTTTCATTGACAATCTTTCCGACCATCATCGCGCCGACCTCCATCTGCAGCAGTGTGCCGAAATTTGCGGACTGCAGCAACGTGTAGGTTCTCGTATTTTCTTTATAGATCGGGCAAAAATCATTCGCCGCCGGATTGACCGTGTGGAGTACGCCCTCAATCCGCCGTTCCGTCGAGCAGACGCCGTCATCAACAAAGAGATACCGGTGATAATCGTCCACGGAAAGCCGAAACAGAAATAACGTTCCGCCCTCATACCGTTTTGCCAGCTTCCTGTCGCGCAGAAGCTGTTCCAGCGTATATTCTGTGTTCTTGATCTCAAACTTCCCGTTCTCATGAATCGGATAAACCGTAAGCCGCGCATCACACGGGCTGATAAAATCCTGCGGCGCATTGGAAAACGGACGTGCATCCATTTTCAGCTTCCGCACAAAGAAATCATTGAACGAGATAAACTGCTTTGCGGTACATTCCTTCAGTGAAATATGATTTTTCTTTACAAACGGTGCAACCAGCGGCACCGATAAGCGGCTGTCCAGAAAGCAGCCTGCCGCACGAGATACAAATGACTGAACCAGCGGCTGCATCGCGGCTCTTCCGGCGGCATGGCTGTACATCATGTGTAGAAAACGGTCCTGCAGATCATTTTCCTCGCGGATCAAATCAAGCTTTGGATAATTTTTCCCCTGTTTTCGGTAAGGATAAGCGCAGAGTCTCAAACCGTTCTTCCTCCCTTCCAGATCAGAAGTCCGCGGAGCACAGCCACTCCAACGACCGCTACCAGCACAGCAAGCTCTTTATTCGTCGGCTTGCGGAAGCGGAAATCCGTGATAAACAGAACGCCGACCGCCAGCACCAGCAGATGCAGCCAGATCAGAAAGTATCCGCGGCAGAGCGGTGCAAAGACGAACAGCAGCGGCAGAGCTACTGACATCGAGGTAATCGGCAGTCCCTGGTAATATTTCCGGTTCTCCGAAGTTTCATTCTGACGCTTCTCTTCCATCACGTTAAAATATCCCAGACGGATCACGCCCGCAAGACCGTAGAAAACAAGAATCGGAATGCTGTAAAAATGTGTCATGCCAAGCTCATAGCAGAGCACGATCGGAAAGACGCCGAAACAAACCACATCGCAGAGCGAATCGATCTGAATGCCGAACCGCTTTTCATCTTCGGTCCTGTTTTTCTTCGTCCGCGCAATTTTTCCATCGAACATATCGCACAGTCCGGAAAAAGCAAGACAAAAAATCGCCCAGTTAAAGTGTCCCCGCGTTGCAAGAAAAATGCCGCTGATGGACGATGCAAAGCTGATATATGTTAATATTACGGTATAATCATAGAACCCTATCATATGTAGTTCCCCCTCTTTTTTCTCTTTTCGTATTCCCGATCGTAAGCTGTGCGACGATGGTAAAGACTGCACTCACCAGCAGTTCCCCGTAGTAGCCGAGCCCTCTGGAAAGCACCATTGCCGGAAGAAGCAGCGTGCTTCCAAAGACCGGCGGGAAAATTTTCAGGAACAGTGTCTCGCTGATTCCCATTCCTCCCGGAAGCGGCAGCATGTCAACCGATACGGAAATGACCGCCTGCAGCAGCACAATGGTGATAAAGGAAATGCCTGATAAATGGAAGGCGCGGTATACAAACCATGTTGCTGCAAATAAAGCAAACCTCTGTGCAAAGGTAATCGCAAGGACATTGACCAGCACCATTTTGTGGGTGCCAAGATACGCTGCCGTATTCTGGTAGACTTCCATGGAAGCTTCCAGTTTTTTCAGGCGGCTTTCTTTTCGTTTCATCAAATGCAGTTTTTCCACGATTTTCAGTCCCAAAACCAGAATTGTCCGCGCAAGCGCCGGATGAAAAACCAGAATAAGCATGGCTGTGACACAGAAGACATTCAGACCGATTCCCAGATAGAAAACCGGAAGGATTTCCGTCAGATACCGGTGCAGGAAGCCCTGTCCGAACAGAACAAGCCCAAGTCCCACCACGACCAGCACCGCTTTGTAGGTGATCGTGACGATCATCAGAATCACCGTTGATACCGGAAGAGATATTTTCTCCTTTTTCATATAGTAAAGCTGCATCGGCTGGCCGCCGCTTGCGGACGGTGTGATACAGCTGAAAAAGAATCCGACGGAAGAAAACAGAAAACATGTCCGCTTCTTCACCGGAATCTGGAAGGAATGCATCATGTACCAGATGATGATCGATTCTCCCCAGATAAAAAACACGACACAGAACAGTCCCGGCAACAGCCACCGCACATCTGCCCGCCGCATTGCTTCCATCATTGCGCCAAGGTCTTCGCCGTGGAAAACACCGTATATCGTCAACGCAAAAATCACAACGAGAAAAACGGTATTCACGATCATTTTTTTCTTACTCTGCACGGCGTTTCCACCTCCTTCGTTCCAATATCATGCCATACCATGCACCAAGATGCGTGCGTCCCGCGATCTGCCACGTCACTTCTGCCAGAAGCGCTCCGCCAATCACATCTGCAATCACATGCTGCTTTGTTGTCAGCGTAGAGACAAACACGGCAAGTGCCGCCCAGAAAGAGAACCGCTGATACCAGCGCGGAATCTCCCGTCTGCTGCGGACTGCGATATAGCAGAACCAGCTGTTCAGGCAGTGAATCGATGGGAACAAATTGTCCGCCGCATCCATCTGGTAGAGCAACGCAAGCATCTGATTCCAGAATCCCTGTTCCGGGATCGACGGCCTTACGTTCGTTGTCGGCAGCAGCAGATAAAATGCCATACAGACAAGCCGCGCCAGAACATCTGCTGCAAAGAACCGCCAGACAAATTCTTTCTCTCTGCTTGCGGCAATCAGATAATTTACAATCCAGACCAGATAACAGCCAAAATAAATCACGATCGTCCACGGGATCACCGGGATCTGCTGGTCCAGCACCGTTTCTATATTGTAATGTTTCCACGAACTGGTAAACGGCCGCGTTCCAAAATAAGCGATAAAATTCGCTGTCAGCGTCAGAATTAGCGGCAGGATACCATAGTATGGAAACTTTCTTCTCTCGTCTCTCTTCAAAATCCGTCCTCCCTTGTCTCAAACACGTATCAGTATACGCAAAAACATTCCCTGACACAACCCAGTTCCGCTCGTTTTCAGAAACCTTAATAAAATCTTCTGTTTTTCGGCAGGGAAAAAGAAAGATTTAGAAGATTCGCTGGACAAAAAGCGACCATATAGGGCTTCGCTGGTGTTCCTATATGGTCGTTTTCTTTCAGCATCGTATTTTTGTCATAAACGAATTTTTTATTCAATCATCATGGCATCGCCGAAGGAGAAAAAGCGGTATTTTTCTCTCACAGCCTCTTCATAAGCTGCCATAATATGCTCTTTTCCAGCCAGTGCTGATACCAGCATCACCAGTGTGGACTCCGGCAGATGGAAATTGGTGATCAGTCCGTCGATCATCTTGAAGCGGTAACCCGGATAGATAAAGATCTCGGTCCAGCCGCTTCCGGCTTTTAAAATGCCGTCCTCACCGGTTGCCGACTCCAGAGTACGGCAGCTCGTTGTTCCGACTGCGATCACACGGCCGCCTGCTGCTTTCGTATCGTTGATCAGTTTTGCCTGATCTTCTTCTACCACATAGAACTCAGAGTGCATGTGATGCTGGGTGACATCCTCCACTTTCACCGGACGGAAGGTGCCAAGGCCGACATGCAGGGTTACATGGGCGATCTTTACACCGGCATCCTGTACCTGCTGCAGAAGCTCTTTTGTAAAGTGCAGTCCTGCGGTCGGAGCGGCTGCGCTTCCCTCGTGTTTCGCGTATACCGTCTGATAGCGGTTCTTGTCCTGCAGTTTGTGTGTGATATACGGCGGCAGCGGCATTTCACCAAGCTGATCCAGAATTTCTTCAAAAATGCCTTCATAGTGGAACTGGATCAGGCGGTTTCCTTCATCCACGATATCGACTACTTCGCCTGTCAGAATTCCGTCTCCAAAGGATATTACGGTTCCGACCTTGCATTTTTTGCCCGGTTTTACCAGCGTTTCCCAGATGTCATTTTCTTTTCTCTTTAAAAGAAGAATCTCAATTGCCGCATCCGTTCCGACCTTGGAACCATAAAGACGCGCCGGAATTACCTTCGTATCATTGATAACCAGACAGTCGCCTGGTTTCAGATACTGCAGAATATCACGAAAATGACCATGCTTATATTCACCTGTCGTTTTATCCAGATGCATCAGGCGGGAAGCGCTGCGGTCTTCCAATGGATCCTGTGCAATCAGTTCTTTTGGCAGATCATAATAAAAATCTGATGTTTTCATTTGTTTCCTCCATTCTATGGCAGCCGGCATGATTCGCCGGATTTGCTCTGTTCATTCAACTTTTTTTGCCCAACGGATCCATTATAGCATTTTCCGTACTTTCTGACAAGGAATTCTCTCGAATCCCAATCATCTCCTGTGTGGTCTACTCGATCACTGCCCGGCTTCCTACACCATCCCGGCTTCGATTTTTCGTCACAATGATTTTTTTCTCAATCCGCTCTTTTAACTTGGGCACATGAGAAATAATTCCGACCAGACAGTTTCCATCCGCCAGACCTTCCAGTGCTTTCACCGCCTGATTCAGGGACTCTTCATCGAGAGAACCAAAACCTTCGTCCACAAACATGGAATCTAACCGGATTCCTCCTGCATACGACTGAATTTCATCTGACAGGCCAAGTGCCAGCGAAAGCGATGCCTGAAACGATTCGCCGCCGGAGAGCGTGCGGACACTCCGCTCCGTTCCGTTATAATGGTCAATCACATTCAGTTCCAATCCGGCTTTTTCTTTCTTATTCGTGCCGTCTTCCTGCCGTTTCAGCTCATACTGTCCCTGGCTCATCGTCAGGAAACGCACATTGGCTTTTCGCAGAATCCGGTCAAAATACGCCATCTGCACATACGTTTCCAGTTCAATCTTTTGCTTTCCGCTCACATTTCCACATGCGGTATCCGCAAGCGCATTGACCCATTTGTACTCTTCTTCCACGGTCTGCATCTGACTTTGCTGATTCCGAATGGCATCATATGTGTTCTGATTCGTATTTGCCGCGTGATACTGCTCGTTATAACGCTGATCCAGAACCTGTTTCTGTTCGGAAAGTCCCCTTAAATCTTCCTGTAATTCTATTTCTGACGGGAGTGGCTGTTCCTGTGAATCCGCTGTTTCTAACGCCTGAATCGCCGTAAGCGCCGCCTGTACTTCCGTCAGTTTTTTCTGTATGGCATCCAGTTCCTCTTTTGCTGTTTTCTGTGCTTCTTCCAGCCGTTCTTTCTGTGCTTCCCAGGCTGCAATATGTTCCAGAAGTTCTGTTTCTTCTTTTCCCGCAAGCTGCGCCTCTTTTTCCCGGATCTTTTCCAGCAGTGCTTTTCTTTCAGCCTTTTGTTCCGTTTCCCGCAGCTCTTTTTTGCGAATTTCCTGTTCTCTTTGCTCCGTTTTCTGTGTTTCTTCCTGGATTTCCTGTCGGATCTTTTTCAGTTCCTCCTGTTCTGCAAGAATACATTGTTTCTGTTCTGTCAGTTCTTTTCGCTTTTGTTTCAGCCAGTGCTGTTCCCATACAGACCGAATCCACAGCTCTCTTTCCGCATCTGCAAGTTTTTCTGCGATTTCCGATCCCGTAAATTCATTTATCTGTTTTTTCACCGTTTCTGCACTTACCAGATCCTTCAGCTGCTCCTTCCCATCTCCAGGCCTGCCTTCGGATTTCGCTCCTGTTTTCTGCTGATCCTGTTCTGCCCAGATCGCTCTCTGCTCTTCCAGATTTTCCAGCAGTTTCTCTTCTTGTTCCTTCCATCTCTTCCGATCGCTTTGCAGTACTTCAAGACGGCTCCGCACCTTCTGCAGCCGCTCATGATCCTCTTTCCGCTCAGCTTCCGCTTTTTTCTGCCGTGCGATACATTCTGCACGGCGGCTCACCTTTGCCCGCGTGGCAGCAATCTCTCCCTCACACTGTTTCTGTCTGTTTTTCCGGAAGGAAATCACCTGGCAATCTGATCAGCCAGGGAGTTTCTGTCCTCGCTCTCCCCCGGACCCTTTCTTTGCGCAGGATTCTTTTTCTCCATAAAAGCAGTCGTTTTTTGTGCCTCCGCAATTTCTTTTTCCAACTGTTCTTCCAGTGCTCTTTTGGTTCCTTCTGCCCGGCCAAGCTGTGTCTGTTCCGCTGCAATGGTCTTTTTTATGCTTTCCAGTCTTTTCTGCCGTTCTGTCTGTCTTTTTTCCAGTTCCGCATATTCCATCTGACGTACTTTCTGTGTTTCTTCTTCCTTCCGAAGCTGCTCTGCCTTCTCGACCGCTTCCTGTTGAAATAAAACATCCGGCATCTGTGAAAGTCGCTTCTGTTCGTGTTCTTTCTGACTCTCGGGCAGTTCTCTTAACAGCCATTCCGTTAGCTGTGCACGTTTTTCCTTTACCTGTCTGCGGCAGCTGCCCGCAGCCTCGCTTTGTCCCGCAGCTGCTTCCTCCTGCATCCGAAGTTCTTCTTTCTTGTGATCCAGCGTTTCTTTATCTGGCGTATGTTCTGCTCGTCTGGCAGGCTGCGGATGATGAATAGCGCCGCAGACCGGGCATGGTTCTCCCTCTGTCAGTTTTTCTGCCAGAATTCCCGCCTGTGCATCCAGAAATAAAGATTCCATCGCCTGATATGTTTCCCGTAAAGCATCTCTCTTTTTGATTTCACGCTGGTATGCACCTTGCTTTTCTTCCAGTTCTTTGCGTCCCTGCTCCCAGCTTTCCAGCAGATTTTCCAGCGTTTCCAGCTTCTGGTGGTATTTTTCCTGCAGCAGCGCGGCTCCGTCTCTTTCGGCCAGATGTTCTGCCGTTGTCGCGATATCCGCCTGTAAGTTCTCTTCTTCCTTTCGCAGTTGTGTCACCTGCGCGGCAATCTGCGTCCTTTCAGCCGTCGTTCTCTCCAGCTGTTTTTTCGTTTCTTCTAAAGTGTGGATTTTCTGTTCCAGATTTTTCTTTTCATCCAGCAGTTTTTCGCAGACCTGATCCTGCCCGGCCAGCCTTTCTGCCTCTTCGGCTGCCCTGGCCGCTGTCTCCTCTGTTTCTTTTATTTTTTTACAAAGAACGCTTTCCTCTTCTTTGTTTGCCGTTTCCTCTTTGACTGCGCCTGCAATTGTCTCGCAGTATGCTTCCATCTGCTGTATCTGCTCTGCGGCATACGCTTCTTTTTGTTCCGTCCGTGCAAGTTTCACCTCCGCATCAGAGAGACGTTCTTCCCGTGCTTTCTTCTGTTCCAGGACTTTTTTTGCACGCTCCTGCTCTGTCTGAAGCTGTTCTTTTGCTTCTGTTGCTGCCTGCAGTTCCTTTTGCAGCTGTGTCATTGCACTTTGCTCCTGCTGCACTTTTCGCAGCAGTTCCAGACACACTTTTTCTTCCCGAATCTGCTCTTCCAACTGCTTACAAATCTCTGCCTCTTTCTCTGCCTGCTCACTTCTCTTTTTCTTTTCTTCTTCCTTCGGAAGCAGAGTCTCCCATTCTTTTTCTTTCTGCTCTTTCTCTTTTTGTCTCGTCTGTCGCTCTTTTATTTTTCCCAAAAGCTGGTTTTTCTTTTCGATCTCTTCATTTAGCGTACTCTGCTCGTCTTGCAACGCCTTTAATTTCTCATCGTCCCATTCGATGCAGCGTGCAAGCAGTTCCATACCGCGCATAACCTGGCCGTCGAATTTATTTTTCTTCAGCCGGTCAAACTCTGTTTTCCATTCTGCCTCTTCCGGGCAGACAACATTTTCCAGATACTGGCTGATGCTGCGTTTCTTTTCATCGTATATTTTCCAGCGCTCCTTTGCTGCTTCCCGCAGGCGCTTCTGCAGCTCCTGATAAATCTCTGTGTGAAACATTTTCCGGAAAATTTCACTCCGATCCGCTGTTCCTGTCAGCAGAAGCTTCTGGAAATCTCCCTGCGCAATCATCGCAATCTGTCGGAACTGACGCTGATCCAGCCCGAGAAGTTCTGTCACTTTCTTTGTCACTTCCGAAGTTTTCGTAACCGGCTGCCGCTCATCCGGAAAAATCAGTTCTGCATTCGCTTTCTCCATCGTCATGCCCTGTCCGCGGTCCTTCGGGCGCAGATATTCCGGGTTTCTCTTTACCGTATAGTCCTTTCCCTGATACGTAAACGTAAGCTCTACGAAGGTACGCACCTCCGGTTTTGCATACTTACTGCGGAACATTTCGCCTTTCCGAATTTCACCGCTCGCTTCCCCGTAAAGCGCAAACGTGATGGCATCAAAAATCGTTGTTTTTCCAGCGCCGGTGTCCCCCGTAATCAGATACAGACCGCCGCCCAGCCGGTCAAAATCAAGTTCTATCCGGTCCGCATACGGTCCGAATGCACTGATGACTAATTTCTTTGGTTTCATGCCTTCATCCCCCGTAACAATTCTTCCACCAGCGCTTTCTGCTGTGCGGTCATGCTCTGATTATTCTGTAATTCATAAAATTCCCGGAACAGTTCCAGTTCTGATTTTTCCTCCACTCGTTCCGCCGTGCCAATGTCTGCAGCAGACCGGGTTCTTTTGTTATCGTACTCCAGGCGCATCAGGTTCGGATAGATCGTTCGGAGTTTTGCCATTCCATCCGGCACATCTTCTTCATCCGTCAACGTCACCAGAAGGTAATCCTCGCAGTCGCTGTTCTTATAAAATGTTTTTGCCGTGACTTCCAGATACGTCCCCCGGATTTTCCTGAGATCGTGCAAGGGCTTTAATGGAATTGTTCTAAGCTCCACCGTTCCTTTTTCTTTTAATTCGATCACCGTAATCGATTTTTCCTGTCCTGCTTCCGAAAAAGAATATTTCAGCGGCGAACCGCAATAGCGAACCGTATCTCTTTCCACCTTCTGTGGGCTGTGGATGTGCCCCAGTGCAGCATAATCAAACTTTTCAAACAATTCTGCCGGAATCTGATCCAAGTCGCCAACCTGCAGTTCTTCTGCATCACATCGTTTTGCCCCGGTTACGAACTGGTGGGCCAGAATCACATTTCGATCCTGTTCATCAACCAGATCCTGTTCCAGTGCAATCCGAACTGCATCCGCTGTACACATTACTTCTTCCGCACGCTCCGGCAGGGCATGGCGCACCACCGCAGGCCGTAAAAACGGAAGCAGATGAATCCACACCGTGCCATACGCATCCTGCAGCGGAATTTTCTCTATCGTTCCATTGTATACCTTTGAAAAATAGATCCCGCTTTTTCCCATCAGGCTGGATCCAAATGCCAGACGCTCGGCGGAATCATGGTTTCCACTGATAATAAAAGTGGGAATCCGATTGGTGGAAAGCTCTGTCAGAAACGCGTCAAAAACCTGAACCGCTTCTGCACTTGGAATCGTACTGTCGTAAATATCTCCGGAAAGCAGTACGCCATCTGGTCTCTCTCTTTTTGCAGCATGCAGAATCTGCGACAAAATGTACTTCTGATCCTCGATCATCGAAAATTCATTGACTCGCTTTCCGATGTGGAGATCGGATAAGTGGAATAATTTCATAAGCGCCTCCCTGTCATTTTCCATGGTATTGTAATCTGCCGGGCCCGCCACTGGCAGCCCCCTCCGAACGTAAAACAACAAAAGCCCCTGCTTTCGCAGGAGCTCTCTCTTTCGTAGCGAGAGGGGGATTCGAACCCTCGACACCGCGGGTATGAACCGCGTGCTCTAGCCAACTGAGCTATCTCGCCATACTATATTTTTAGAAGTATGGGGCCTACAGGGCTCGAACCTGTGACCCTCTGCTTGTAAGGCAGATGCTCTCCCAGCTGAGCTAAGACCCCATATCTGTTTTCTAGCAGTTCTTACGTCCTGCTGACAATATGTATATTAGCACGTTTTGTTCTGTTTGTCAACGATATTTTTTGAAATTTTTCAAATTTTTTCTTTTGTTTCTACAATACCAGCGATTTCATGTCCTTCCGGCATACGCTGTCTTTAACTATCCATTCTTCTAACAGATCTTTCAGGGCATTTGCACTGACCGGTGCATAAGCACTTGGCTTTACCACCGCAGTATTTCCTGCCGCAATGGCATCTACCAGCGGTTCTAACGTCAGCAGAACAGGGTAATTCCACGGGCTCATAATCAGCACATTGCCATAAGGAGAAGGGCTTTGATAACTTTTTGCAGCGAACTGCGCCAGCGGTGTTCTGACATGTTTTGGTCTGCAAAGCCGCCCTAAGTGCTGCTTCATCCAGCGGATTTCCCCCTGCACCAGTCCAATCTCACACATCACACTCTCCGTCTTGCTCTTTCCAAGATCCGTATGCAGCGCTTTGCAGAGGATCTGCTCCTGTTTTTGCAAGGCCATTTCCAATCTGCTCAAAGCCTCCATCCGCACATACAAACGCCCATTTAATGCGGTACGAACCGAAACAATACGATCCGCATTTACAATCGTTGTCTTTGATGCACGCTTCATACATTTTCTTGTTATTTTCTCTTCCAGCTGATACAGTCTGCTTTTAATTTCATAAAACTCATTTGACGTATAAGCAAACACCTTGTTTTCCACTGCCTAGAAATATAAAATATCTTCTGTTCTTATGGAAACACATTCTTTCTTTTCTGTGTATCCCCGGATAGATTCCCCTTTGCTTCTTACATACTCTTTTATTTCTGCAAATTCTTTCGTAAAATTTACATATTCGAGTATAACGCCCTCTTTTTCCGGGTCATCGATCTCTCTTTCTGCAATATTCATAACTGTCTCTTTTCTCATTTTTTATTCATTCTATAGTCGAAGGATATATTTACTTCCCATCTTTCTCCGGAAGAGCTGTCATGCACAAAAAAATAATTCCAAATACCACAACACATCCCACCATAAGCATCACCATCTGATTTACACTTACTACAGACCCCTGGAACTTCGGGTTACAATCCAGTGTATCACGAATCGCAGTAATCATTTCTTCTGGCAGCTGATTGTTCTCCATCTCTTCGAAGATTCCACGGAGCATATGATTTTTCAGCAGGGAAGTTCCGTAGGTACTTGGCAGATACGACAGTACTTTCTGCAGGCCGCTGCCGAAATTTGAAATCGGCATGTAAGCTCCGCATAAAAATCCATACCCGGCACTTACGATCGTTCCCACTGCGGATAACTGACCCTGGGTTGTCAGTGGAAAACTGACGATGCTTGACAACGTGCTTCCAAAGAGTACCAGTAAAATTTCATCGAGAAGAACCCAGAGTACATCTACAGCGCTCATATACCAGCCCATTTTGTACATATAGCCAAAGCATAATACAAGCGCAAGCCCATTCACCAGCAGGGAATTGACTACAGTAGATAAAAAATACCCAAGATAAAGCTGTGCTTTGCTGATTGGCGATACATTAAAATCTTTCCTTGTTCCGTTTGCCCGGTCCTGTACCATCGTAAGATTCACGCAGAATGTCACAGTCACACAGCTGACTGCCAGAAGAGCCGCGGCAAGCTGTGCGGCCACCGTTCCATCGATCAGTTTGTCTGAGATTGTAATCATGTCCGGGATCGCGGACACAAAGGAATCTCTGTATACGTTTGCCAGAAATGTAGCATACAGCAAAATCAGAATTCCCGGAGTAATTAAAGCCGAAAAAAACATTCCTCTGTCTTTAAAAAACAATTTTCTGTTTCGACTTATAAGTGCAAATACTGCCTTCATCTGTGCTCACCTCCCAATGTTTTTCCGGTTACAGCAAGAAATACATCATCCATTCTGCCCTTTACCACTTCATAATCACGGAATATTTCCTGATGTTCCACGATCAGCCGGGTAGCCTCTGCGGTATTTTTTACTTTTAACTGATAGCCATCCCGGATCTTTTTATACTCTCTGCCCAGTGTTTTGATTTCTTCTTCTGTCACACCATAAACAGACATAGTGTCCTGCACATACTCATTTTTCAGCTCAAAAGGAGTTTCTTCTGCCACGATGCTTCCTTTATCCAGAATCACCACATAACCGGCATTTGCAGCTTCTTCCATGTAGTGCGTAGTCAGAAAAACTGTCAGCTTTTCTTCCACTCGAAGTTTTTCAATGATATCCCAGATCAAAAGCCGCGTCTGTGGGTCAAGTCCTGTCGTTGGTTCATCTAAAATCAGAAGTTCGGGCCGATGCAGCAAGGCTCTTGCAATATCAATTCTTCTTCTCTGTCCGCCGGACAGTTTTCCGACCGGCCGGTTCAGATAATCTCCGAAATCAAAAATCTCCACCAGTTCCCGCAATCTTTTTTCAAACGCTTTTCCTGTTATTCCATAAAGCGCTGCTCTGTTTTTCAGATTTTCCCTGACGGTAAGTGGCTTGTCCAGCACACTGTCCTGAAATACCACGCCAAGCATTGTTCCAACTTTCCTTCCGATCTTATCCAGATCTGTGCCCTGGATCTGAACCGTTCCGCTGTCTTTGCGAAGCTGCCCGCAGATGATCGAAATCGTTGTGCTCTTCCCTGCCCCGTTTACACCAAGGAATGCAAAGAGCTCTCCTTTTTTCACCTGAAAACTCAGATCATTGACTGCTTTTACATCACCAAAGCTTTTCTTTAAATGAGTGATTTTAATCATATCTGTTTCCATTACGCCTGCCCTCTCCTTTGATTTCTTTGCTGTTCCACATAAAAAATATCAGACAATTTCAATTGATACAAAACGTGATTTTTATATCCACATACCGATGTTTGTCCAAATACAGCTTCCCGAACATTCTGCACCCAGGATGCTTCCCTGTTGTGGCAATATACCATAACATGTTCTTCCTGCTTTGGATCAATCTGTTCCACCTCACATGTCATCCATCTCACCCCCAGTTATTCCTATTTCTTTTATATATGATTTTACAGCATTCGTCCAGTCTGCATGATGTAAAATGCAGAAATTCGCGGGTAAGATGCCAATTTCTGTTGTCTGCTCGTCTGGCGCATAGGAATTCATAAAAATAAGTGGAAAGCCATGTCAATGGACATGCAACTTTCCACTTATTCATTTTCATAAATTTTTTAATCACTTGAAACTCCACGTCATGAATTCCCGCTTATCTTAATACTTCATCTTTGATCTGTTGTCCTTCCATCTTTTCAACATTCCTCTTCTCAAAATGAGTTATGAATACGAAATCCTAAAATAGTCTAAATATTCCTTATACCGATCCTGCGCTGTCAGACAGGTATCCATCAGATAACCTTTTTCATTGTTCCATTCTTTCAGACCACGATAATAAAACATCTTCAGATCCTCTTCGATCATGAACGGAACGATATTGTACTTCAGGCATTCCTTGAACATAAGCAATCGGCCTACACATAATTTCTTCTCATCTTCAACAACTAATAATCTCAATTTATTTTTCTCCATTTTCTTAACAGGAATTTTACGCCCTCTATTGTATAATGCAAACATCGAAAGGTCAATAAACGGACTTTGAACATTGAAAGGAGTATTTTAATGAAATCTGAACAAGCAACACAGATTCTTTTACTTGCAGCCGGTCTGGTGTTTTTCCTTGTCGGGATCTTCCGCGGAGAAGCAGCGGTTGTTCTTAGCAAGGCAATAAAATTATGTATGGAGTGTGTAGGAATTGGATAAGAAAATGAAATCAAACAAAAACTTTCTGGCCCGCTTCCGCGGATGGATTCAGGCAGTTGCTACACTGCTGACCAACATTCACATCCCGAATCTGTTTAAAGGGAAAATTTATCAGGGAAATGTAAAAACGATGTGCGTCCCGGGACTAAACTGTTACTCTTGTCCTGCCGCCACAGGTGCCTGTCCGATTGGAGCTTTTCAAGCCGTGGTCGGTTCTTCAAAATTCAAATTTACCTACTACATCACCGGATTTTTCATCCTGTTAGGTGTTCTGTTAGGGCGGTTTATCTGTGGATTCCTCTGTCCGTTTGGATGGTTCCAGGATCTGCTGCATAAGATTCCGGGCAAGAAACTTTCCACCGCAAAACTGAAGCCTCTGCGGTATCTGAAATATGTGATTCTGGTCGTCTTTGTTATACTACTTCCGGCATTTGTAACCAATTCACTTGGTATGGGAGATCCTTTCTTCTGCAAATACATTTGCCCACAGGGCGTACTTGAAGGCGCAATTCCGCTGGCACTTGCCAACTCAGGAATCCGTGCCACACTCGGACATTTATTTACATTTAAGTTCACAATCCTTGCGCTTTTCATCATCCTGAGCATCTTGTTTTACCGTCCATTTTGTAAATGGATCTGCCCGCTGGGTGCTATTTACTCACTGTTTAACAAGGTATCTTTTCTTAAGATTCAGGTTGATCATGAGAAATGTGTTGGCTGCCAGAAATGTAGTCGTGTCTGTAAGATGGATGTCAATGTAGTAGACACACCAAACCATCCGGAGTGTATCCGATGCGGAGAATGTATGAAAGCCTGTCCGACTGATGCAATCTGCTATCATTACGGATTTTCAACTAAGAAACAGGCTGAAAATAAAAACTAATAAAACGTAATTTAAAGGAGATTTAAAATCATGAAAAACAAAACACTTAGAACAAACTCAATGAAATTAAAAACGGTAATTGCTGCATCCCTTGCCATTTCTGTACTTTTTGCGTTTACAGGCTGCGGAAATTCCTCCTCAACAGACAATACAAACACAAAACAGGAATCTTCTTCCACAACAGAAACGGGCAGCGCAGACGAGCTGAACGAAAAACGGAATGACCTTTACCAGCAGGAAAACCAGCTTTTTGTTGATCACAAAGATGCATGGGACAAAGCCTTTGGTCTTATGAACAAGAACGCTGCCGGTGATGCCATGAGCGAAAACTATGCTGATTCCCTCGCAAGCACAGTGGAATCTAACAAAGACTCTTTCTCTGAAGAAGAATATGAAACTCTGTGCAAAGACATCGAGACAATCCGCGGAATTGAAGAAGAAATTGCCAAGCTTGAGAAGGAGATTGCTGCATCCGATTCCTCTGACAGCTCTTCCTCCAAATCAGACGAATCCACAGCTGTATTCAAAGGTTTCAAAGGAAAAGATCTGGATGGAAACGATGTAGATGACAGTCTTTTCGCTAAAAATAAAGTTACCGTTGTAAATTTCTGGTTCAGTGGATGCAAGCCATGTGTCGGAGAGCTCTCTAAGCTGAATGAATTAAATGAGAAACTCAAAGAAATGGGTGGCGAAGTTGTTGGTATCAACATGGATACTTTAGACAACAATGAAGCCGGAATCAAAGAGGCAAAAGAAATCCTGAAAGCTCAGGGCGCTTCCTACAAGAACCTGACTTTCGATTCTAATTCAACAGTTGGAAACTATGCTGGAAAAGGAAACATCATGGCATTTCCTACAACCGTTCTTGTAGATAAAGACGGAAATATCGTTGGGGAACCTTTCATGGGTGGCATTGACGATCAGTCAAACTACGATCAGCTGATGAAGCAGATTCAGTCCGTACTGGACCAGAAATAATTACATAAATATCCTAGTTAGGGGGCAGTTACTGTTTGCAGTAACTGCCCCCTAACATCATTGAGAATTTCACTGCACTGCTCAATGCTCCTGAAATCAGTTCTGACTTACTTCCGGCAAAACGGGAACCTGTTTCAGTCACAAGAGATAAATAAGATTGCACTGAACATCTCAATTATTCTCTTCCAAATCTTCCCAAGGTTTCAGACCCATTTCCTCCCAGGTGACACCATACGGTGCATCTCCGGAGGTGTAACCGGCAATAAAGAAAAATCTGTCATCTTGCAAGATTTCTTCTTTAGCCAGATTATCACTTGTTTCTTTTTTCCGTCTTGCTCGCCTCTGCTGCTTCTTTTGTATCGCAACAGCTGCTTTTTCTTCTGGAGTTTTCTTATGTTTTTTTGCCATAAGTGTTTCCAGTGTAATTCCATTCTGAATGTCTCTCAGGATACGTTCTTCATAACTCTTTTCACGCTTTTCTACAATTTTATAACTTTCTTATAATATCTTTTATTTCACCAATCTATGAATTACTTTTATCAGTAATTCCATATCAACAGGCTTAGCAACATGTTCATCCATTCCTGCTTCTTTTGCTTTTATTCTGTCCTCCGTGAAGGCATTTGCTGTCATTGCAATGATCGGTATTGTCTTTGCATCCTCTCTGTTCAGAGACCTGATTGTCTTTGCAGCTTCATAACCATTCATTACCGGCATCATAATGTCCATAAGAATGACATCAAATTCACCGGGTTCACTTTTTCTGAACAGCTCAACCGCTTCCTGCCCATTCCATGCTTTGGTCACGTCAGCGCCCTCATTCTGAAGCATAAATTCAGCGATTTCCATATTCAGCTCATTATCTTCCGCCAGCAGAATATGCAATCCCTTTATAGATTTTTCGGATACCTCCTTCTGTTCTTCACGTTTATCCGCATCCGGATCTATTTTAAATGGAACCCGGATCACAAATGTCGTCCCTACGCCTTTTTCACTTTCAAAAGTAATGGTTCCACCCATTTTCTCGACCAGCTTCCTTGCAATGGCCATTCCCAGTCCGGTTCCGACAAACTTTGTGCGGCTTCCCGTATATTCCTGTGCAAATGGTTCAAAAATATGTTTCTGGAACTCCTCAGTCATTCCGATTCCTGTATCCCGGCAGATAAATTCCATTGTCGTCATTCCTGGCTGTTCGGATGGGACTTCCATGCAGCTAAGATAAATATGTCCATTTTCTCTGTTATATTTCACTGCATTGGACAGGATATTCATCATCACACGTTTTACATACCCCGGACTTCCAATAAGATCACGGTATATGATTTCTTTTTTCTCCCATACAATCCGGATATTCTGTTCTGCAGCAATCTGTTCAATTACAACAAGCACTTCCTCAGAAATTTTGCTCAGATTAAATGGACTCTCTTCCAGAACAACTTCACCCGACTCCAGCTTACTCATGTCCAGAACATCATTTACCAGTTCCAGCAACAGATTGGATGCCGCTTTAACCTTTGTTCTGTATTCCTTCTGCTTCTCCATATCATCTGCATAATGGTCTGCCATATTAATCAAACCGTAGATTCCATTAATCGGAGTCCTGATATCGTGGCTCATACGATGAAGGAACTCTGTTTTTGCCTCATTGGCGGCTTCTGCCTTTTTTGCTGCTGTCAGAAGTTCTGCTTTATATTTTTCATCTTTTTCAAATTCTTGTTTCCGGTGCGCCAGATTGGTTCTGTATGTCCAGAACCAGAATATGCCGAACATCAGAAAATAAAGAAAAATAACACCTATAACACTTAATGGAAGATTACGAAACACTTCCGTATCCGGAAGATATGCGTAGATATAATAATCACGCTGCTTCAGCATGATTCCATAACATCCAATTCCTTCCTTTCTAAAATGATAGATATGCTGACTGTCTGTATGCTTTTTCATTGCCTGAACAACTTCGTTGTCGGCTGTATTCTGTCCCAACAGACTCTCATCATTGCTGGCAACAACGATCCCATCGTCTGCAACAATAATCGTTCCATCTTTCTGGATGCTATAACCATTTAAAAGCCCCTGTATCGTCAGTGTATAGTTTCTGGCAAATTCAGGAGATGTGTAGTAATAGATTGCAACGATACCCAGTGCATCTTTTCTGGCACAGGCTGCAATGTCAATAAAGGATCCATCTTCCCTGGTAAACCGTTCCGAATAGCTTCTTTCTTCATATCCGGCAAAATTCATGATAATTTCTTTTTGCAGATACTCCGTAATCTCATTAGCCAGAGACTCATCCGTGCTGTATTCACAGTCCGTCTTTCCTTCTGCATCCAGTACAATGATACCATCCACCCATAGAGTCTGCAGGTTTTCCTTCAGGAAATCCCGGCTTAGCTGACCGCCGTTTTCTATTTCCATTTTAATATTTGTACTCATCTGTCTAGCACTTTCAATGGCACGGAGGAGGCTTTTTGATTCCGAAGATTCATTAAAATGGGTGTAGGTGGAGCACTGCACTTTCACATAGTTTACAATCTCCACCATTCTTTTCTCTGCTTCGGCTTTTTCTGCGTGGAAGAAATAAAACAGAGAGGCTACAGCCACACAGACTCCAATCAGACCGCCGAACAGCTGGATCCGTTTTTCTTTTTTCTTTCTCTTAATATCCAAGATCATCCACCTCCAGATACTTCTGGGGATCATCCAGATATTTTTCAATGATTTTCAGAGATGTGCCATCCTGACGCATTTCTTCCAGCGTCTGGCTCATCTGCTCACAGATTCCTCTGTCATCCTCTTTTGCAAAAGCAACACCTATTCCAGTGATCATCAAAGGTTCTTCCAGGATACGAAAGCTTGCGTCATAATCCTTCATATACTGGACAACAGATTCCTCGTGTGCTGCAACTGCATCTACATATCCTTTTCCCAGAAATGTATAGATCAGCTCCCTGTGTCCCAGGCTGATCAGATTGCCCAGCTTTGGGATTCTCTCATCCGTCCGGTTCAGAAAGATACCTTCCGGTTTGGTTGTGGACTGAACAGCCAGGTTCTTACCCTCCAGATCACTCAGTTTATAGATATCACTATTCTCATTTACAGCAACCACCTGACGGCTTGCTACATATGGTCCCGCCCAGCGGTAATCATCAAGACGCCCTTCCATGGAAAAGCAGCCCATGATACAGTCAATCTCTCCGCTCTCCACCAGTTCTTTTTTCTTCTCCCAGTTGATCCGGACAACGTCCACCTGATATCCCATTCTTTTGAAAGCTTCTGTAGCCAGTTCTACATCGATTCCCGTCGGTACACCATCCTCATTCAGATAATTGTATGGTGGATAGTTGTCACTGCCGAGGGTAATAACAGGCCTTTCGGTTTCTTCTTTCGTGTTATCTGTGTTTTACACCCTGCCAGGGTGACTGCTAAAATTCCCGCAAGCAGAATGCCTGCAATCACTCTTTTTCCTTTCATTTTCTGTCCATCCCTAACTATCCTTTTTGATTCTTCTATGTCCGGTTACTTTCCATTCGTCACTGTACAGTGACCTGCGGTTCGGTACCCCCCCCCGCCGGATTTTATGCTTCTAATCGTCTTTTCCAGCACCTTCATCTCAACCGGTTTTGAAACATGTGCATTCATGCCAGCCGCAAGGGAATGCTGAATGTCTTCTGAGAATGCATTGGCAGTCATGGCAATAATCGGTATCGTCTTTGCCAGTTCATGGGAACTTCTGCGGATTGCCCTCGTCGCCTCATAGCCATTCATAACAGGCATCTGCACATCCATCAGGATCATGTCATAATCACCTGGAGCAGACTGTTCAAATGCTTTCAAAATCTCTTCGCCATTTTCACAGATGGTACATTCCGCACCTTCAATCTTTAACAGTTCCGTCAGGATCTCCGCGTTCAGCTCATTATCCTCTGCACACAGGAATCTCATTCCTTGAAGGATATTACCATCCTGTTTATCTGTTTCTTCTTGTGCCGCCAGAGCAACTGTTCTATCCTCTGCAATTTTCAGATCCATGAGAACCTCAAAACAGCTTCCCTGTCCCAATTCACTCTCCACATCAATGGTACCTCCCATTGCCTCAACCAGATTCTTAGTAATCGCCATTCCAAGTCCGGTTCCCTGTATTTTATTTGTAATGGAACTTTCCGCACGGGTAAACGCATCAAAAATTGTATCCTTGAAATCTGCCGACATTCCCATACCATTATCGCTAACTAAGAAACGGTACTTTGCATAGACAGATGACTTTGTCTCACATTCTTCTACAAAGAACTGAATTTCCCCACCTTCCTGGGTATACTTCACTGCATTGGAAAGCAGGTTGCTGAAAATCTGTATCAGGTGAACCTGATCCCCATTCACCCACTCATGCTGAATATTTTCTTTTATGATTGTAAGGGTCTGCTGCTTTTCATATATTTGAGTATGAAATATAGTGTTAAGTTCCTGTACAAGATCCAGAATAGAAAAGTCAGAATATTTGAAGACTGTTTTTCCTGCCTCAATCTTGCTCATATCCAGAACGTCATTGATAATTCCCAACAGATGCTGCGATGAAATATCTATTTTATCTGCATACTCTATAACTTTTGCTTTATTACCTGCATCATGTCTGATCAAAGATGTGATACCAATGATTGCATTCATAGGTGTGCGAATATCATGTGACATATTAGACAGGAAATCCGTTTTCGCCTTATTTGCATTTTCAGCTGTCTGTAAAGCCTCTGTTGCAACGTTCTTTGCCTTTTTCAGTTTTTGATTGACTACTTCCATTTCCTTCATTGTTTGTAAATGAAGTTCATTATTTCTTTTTTCATATTCTGCTTTTTGATCTGCAAGACTAAGTCTGGAAATACTGTAGAATAATCCGGCAAAAAGTAAAAGTATAAAACCTGCCATGAGTATTGTTGTAAACAACACCGTTTTCTGGTAATCCATCAGCACATTGTCCACAACTCCCTTGGCCACAATGCACACCAAAATGGTGTTGTTGCTTTCTATCGGGCAATACCCCAGATAATAGGGGTTCTGTTTTCTCAAAAGTGCAACTCCGGATTCTCTGTTATCAAACTTCTTTTTGAACAAATCCGCCTCTTCTTCTGTAATAGCCTGTTCCCCTTTTAAATGTTTTAACAAAGAATAATTACGCAGGTATTTATCTCCACTCTGGTTCGTATACGTAATATTTCCGTCATGATCCAGCATGAACAAATATGCTTTTCCATGATAACCTTTCAATTTTAACATGGAATCCAGTTTCGAATGATCATACACAGTTCCAATTGCCGTATAAGTTTCTCCATTGATCGTGTATTCCTGACATGGAATCGCAACCAGATAACCGTCTTTTTTCTTCTGATCATAATCAAGACGCACCAGTTTTCCAATATTGTATCCGTTCTTTAAGTCCAGCAGAAGTTTACTTGGCATATCAATCCGCATTTTTGTTCCACCTGCTGATATTGCCTGACCATTTTCCTGAAGGAATATAAGAGTACTTTCCGATTCTTTTTCCCATGCTTCAAAGAAATTTTTGTTCGTATCCGTTTCAAGAGACAGTTCCCTCTCATGAAGTAAGAATTCCTCAACCAACTGCAGCTGGCTGTAGTATCCACTCACCTGAAGATCATAGGTCTGCTGTATCTGTTCAACAACAGCTCCCATACTGCTTTTTCCATTTTCGCTGATATACTTATTAGACTTACTTATAAGATACTTGATACAAACTAAGCTTAAAAGAATCATAAGTAGTATAAGCAACAGCCTTGTTATTTTTTTTCTTTTATTTACCGCTTGTTCTATCTCCACTTTTACTGTTCAACCTCTATATAGTCTTCCGGTGCTGACGGCTGCTGTCCTTTTGACATTGCTTCGATCCATGCACTTGATAATGTTGTATCTTTAAGCTGCTCAATCTCACATTTCGGATTTATTTTTTTCAAAACGGACATTGTGGTGTCTGTAAGAAGAATCGAGTATTCCTTTTCTTTGTCTATTTTCTTATCATTAACTGTTAAGTCCTTTAACGAAAATCCACTTTCCTCTTGATTGACGATCATTTTCATACCGGATGCAATTGGTAATTCGTATTTATTGGTTACGTAAAAATTCTCATCCGCATCGGCGAGATAATTTTCCACGAGTTCACAAACCTGTTTACCATTGATTTTTGTAAAATATAATGCTGTATCTGAACTCTTCGCTGTCATCATGCCAACCCGGCTGCTGGTGCATTCTCCTTTGTACATAGAGGAAGTGAAATAATAATATGGTGCCAGAGCCAGCTGTGCATCATTTTCTTCTCTGATCGTAGTTAAAATGGAAGATGCTGCATCACGGCCACTTCTATCGTTCAGTGAAATGGAATATTCATTTTCAAAATTCATCATTGCTTTTTCTTCTGGATCTTTACGATTCATTACACTGCGAAAAGTATCATAAGCCTGTGTTTCATCCATTTCCCCTGACAGTAATCCGTGAACAGCCTCAAGACTTGCATCAAATGATTTTTGGGCGGAATATCGGATATAAACAGCATTATGATTAATTTCCTCTTCCAGTCCAGGCACATCCTGCATCATGGTTGGAACATCTGTATTCAATGAAATAACACCGCTTCCATCCGCAATCAGCTTTTGCCCCTCTTCTGAAATCATACAATCCAGCACATCCAGTGCAGTATCCAGTTTCTCCCGGTCTTTTTCCAGGTTTTTGTTAAATGCAATGTTTAAGGACGGAGTCATATACACATAGGATTCATCCGATGTCTGTGAAAAGTAAGGAATACGGGTCAGCTCCGCATCCATCTGTTTCTGCAGCTGCTGCATAACCGTCGGATGTCCATGAAACATTGCTGATTTTCCCTCGACAAACATCTGGATTCCTGTATCGACGTCAATATTGATATCTTCTTTACCAAAGTGCGAGTCCTTAAGAAACTGACTGGTTTCTGAAAAAATACGTTTCCATAATGTATCATCAAACTTCACTTCATCCGCTGCAGTCTCTGCACCGTTTCGCCATTCAATACCATCCAGGCTTGTAAACTCACCGATTGCTGCAGCCTGGATGATTTCATTATTAGACCAGTCTTCACCAAGATCCATGGAATACGGTTTTATGCCATTATCATAAAACTGCTGACAGGCCTGTACATATTCCTCATAATTTTCTGGAATCTTTACGCCATACTGATCAAACAGTGTTTTGTTGGCAATGATCGTCTGCGGAATACCACAGATTGGCAGCCACTGGATTTCATCCTCCTCATTCTTATAATATTGCACCGCATAAGAATAATACTTGGAAACAACATCATAAGAAGCAAAATCCATAAGATAAGGCTGTAAGTCCTGTGCATCTGTTCCAGAAAATCGACGTACTGTTATAATATCCGGTAATTCATCATGTTCTTTAAAATAACTGTATAAATCGGTATCATTGTTACCTATAATAAATTCAATATCCTGATCTGGAAACTGTTCATGGATATAGGGTGCAATATTTTTCATCAAACGATTTTCCCACAGATAAACGGTAAGATGATCATCATTTATAGATACTTCTTTCTTTGACTGTCCACATCCAGACAAGACAGCAGTTGCTGCAAGCACACCTGACACCACTGCTGTCAGACAACGTTTTGCCTTTTTCATACTTTTATTTTCCTCATTTTTTCCTGATAAAATCCTTATTGTTACGTCTATGAAATAACACCGTAAAAAAGCACCGTCAGACAGACAGTGCACCTCATTTTATGCAACTGGCTGCCATTTTACAGGCCCTGTAGCTTTGCGTCCCAGACTTTCATCTGGTTTGCCAATTTCCTTATTATAGCTTTAATCTTATGCAAAAAACTGATTTTATTATACTTTAGTGTTCTACTATACGCAAGAAAAAGATTAACATTTTAACGTTCAAAAGCAAAAAAAGAACAGCCGATACATATACCCGAACTGTTCTCCTACTATTAAGTACGTTACATTATTTTACAACAAAACTTCCAGAAATATGATATCTATCATATTTTCTGGAAGTCCTGTCTTTGAGCAAGTGGCAAACTCGGTTAAAAAAGCTTTCAATCCTTGTTTCAATCCCTCTGAGTTCATCATACAATCTGTCGTTTCACCCCTTATTTTCTGACATTTCTGTGGAAATATACTTTTTTCTTCCTCCTTCATTGCGAATCTTTCCGGGAAATGCTATAATAGCCAAAGTTGAAAGCGCGAAATCCGAAGCATTTGCAAGCTGCTCCGGAAAAAAAGACCATCCCCCGGACAAAAAGAGAGGGGATATGTCCATCCTACGGGACATAAGAAAGGAGTTATTCTATGCCTTATGATGACGTACAAAAATTTTCAGAGGCAGCCGTAAACAAAGCAAAGCTGCTGAAAGAACACCCGGGGAAATACTTTCTCCGTGCAGTCATGGCCGGTTTCTTTATCGTGGTTGCCATGATTTTCTCCAACGTGGTAGGCAATACGTTCCAGAGTACAGATCCTGCCTGGGGAAAACTGCTTGGCGGTATTGTGTTTGCCATTGCGGTTCTGCTGATCGTTTTTATCGGTGCAGAGCTTTTCACCGGAAACAATCTTGTTATGGCATTTGGGGCCTATGACAAAAAAGTCTCCTGGGCACAGGTTGGAAAAGTATGGCTGGTAAGCTACATCGGAAACTTTGTCGGATGCCTGATTCTCTCCGTAATTTTCGTACTGGCAGGTGCTTCCGGTACTGCCGATTATTACGCAGGATTTATTGGAAATAAACTTTCCATTCCTGCCGGAGAAATGTTTTTCCGTGCCATTCTCTGCAACTTCTTCGTCTGCCTCGCCGTTGCCTGCGGCATGAAATGCAAAAATGAAGTTGCCAAATTTTTCATGATTATACTTTGCATCGCCGGATTCGTTGTTGCCGGTTTTGAACACTGCGTTGCCAATATGGCCACCTTTGTTACCGCTGCACTTCTGGTCCCAGGCGGCATTTCTCTGACTGCCGCATTGAAAAGTATGGTCATTGTAACTATAGGAAACGCAATAGGAGGCGGTGTGCTCCTTACCTGGCCGCTTCGAATGATGAGTGCAGATAAATGACAAAATCTTTATACATTGCGGAAAAACCGAGCGTTGCTCAGGAGTTCGCAAAAGCGTTAAAACAGAATATGCAGCGCAGGGATGGATACTTAGAGTCGGATCAGTCCGTCGTAACCTGGTGCGTCGGTCACCTGGTTACGATGAGTTATCCGGAAAAATATGATCCTGCGTTAAAAAGGTGGAGTCTCGAGACCCTGCCTTTTTTGCCTGAAAACTTCAAATATGAAGTTATCCCGGAAGTAAAAAAGCAGTTCACCATTGTGAGTAACCTGCTCCACCGGGAGGATATTGAAACCATTTATGTCTGTACCGACTCCGGGCGGGAGGGAGAATACATCTATCGTCTCGTCGCGCAGATGGCCGGTATCAAAGACAAGAAACAGAAGCGTGTCTGGATCGACTCGCAGACAGAAGAAGAAATCCTGCGCGGTATCCGCGAAGCGAAGGACGAAAGTGAATACGACAATCTTTCGGCATCCGCTTATCTCCGCGCCAAAGAAGATTACCTGATGGGCATTAATTTTTCCCGTCTTCTCTCGCTCAAATACGGAAGCGCTGTCGCATCGTATCTCGGCACTAAATATCAGTCTATTTCCGTCGGCCGTGTTATGACATGTGTGCTCGGCATGGTCGTACGCCGGGAGCGCGAAATCCGCAGCTTTGTGAAAACACCATTCTACCGTGTCATCGCCGGTCTTTCCTTAAATGGACGCAATTTTGAGGGGGAATGGCGCGCCGTAAAAGGCAGCCGCTACTTCAACTCTCCGCTTCTCTATAAGGAGAACGGCTTCCAGAAAAAAGAGGACGCACAGAAACTGATCGAGGAATTAAGCATGCAGAATCCTCTGATCCCGCATGTCCTGAAAATGGAGCGAAAAAAGGAAAATAAAAATGCGCCACTGCTTTACAACCTTGCGGAGCTGCAAAATGACTGTGCCCGCTTTTTCAAAATCAGTCCGGATGAAACGCTGAAAGTTGTTCAGGAGCTTTACGAGAAAAAGCTGGTTACCTATCCGCGAACCGATGCCCGTGTGCTTTCTTCTGCCGTTGCCAGGGAAATCAGCAAAAACCTGCGCGGCCTGCAGCAGTACGGCATCTGCAGCGGCCTTGCAAATGAAATTTTGCAGGGTGAAAGCTGGAAAAAGATTGGTTCCACCCGCTATACAAACGATAAACAGATTACCGATCACTATGCGATCATTCCGACCGGACAGGGCCTTAACAATCTGCGGAACCTCTCGGAACTCTCCGCAAAAGTTTATGAGACGATTGTCCGCCGTTTTCTCGGTATCTTCTATCCGCCGGCGGTCTATCAGAAAGTTGCTCTTGTCACCGAAATCGGCGGCGAGCAGTTTTTCTCCAACTTCCGTGTTCTCGTGCAGGAGGGCTATTTAAAAGCCATGCAGTATTCTTTCTTCCGTAAGAAAGAGGAGGACGACGAGGGCAGAAAGGAGGACGAGACGACTTGCGATCCCTCTTTTCTTGCAGCGCTGTCCCAGCTGCAGAAAGGCAGCGAGCTGAATCTTCTCGGCCTTTCTATCAAGGAAGGAGAAACCTCTCCGCCAAAACGCTACACCTCCGGTTCGATGATCCTTGCAATGGAAAATGCCGGACAGCTCATTGAAGACGAGGAGCTGCGCGAGCAGATTAAGGGAAGCGGCATCGGAACGAGTGCGACGCGTGCTGAGATTCTGAAAAAGCTTGTCTTTATCAAATATCTTGCTCTGAACAAAAAGACGCAGGTTATCACCCCGACACAGCTTGGCGAAATGATCTACGACGTCGTACACCAGTCGATCCGCCCGCTTCTGAATCCGGAGCTGACGGCAAGCTGGGAAAAGGGACTTACCTATGTAGCGGAAGGCTCCATTACCTCCGAGGAATATATGGGAAAACTGGAAACTTTGTTACACGCCACACGGTAAATGTGAAGCAGCTGCGGAATCAGTTCCAGCTAAAGAGCAGCTTTGATGCGTCCGCGCCGTATTACAGAAAAGCCTCTTCCACGCGCTCCCGTACCGGGAAACGTACCGCTGCAGAAGACTCCTCTGCAAAGTCCTATTCCACCGCCAGAAAAAAGGGCGCACAGAACTCCTGAAATGTGGTAAGATAAACAGGAACTAAAACAAGAAAGGATGAATCACGCATGAAAGATGCAACCATTTCTGAACTTTATGATTTAACCCAGACCATTGCCGCAAAAATCTTTGAAGGCAAAACGTATCCATGGGAAGTGCTTCCGCTCATTAAAGATTTTATTCTTGAACTCGGCGAAACACTCGATCCGGCAGAATACGAAAAACGCGGCGAAAATGTCTGGATCGCAAAAGATGCCGTGATCGCACCGACCGCTTCCATTAACGGCCCATGCATCATTGGAAAAGGCGCTGAGATCCGTCAGTGTGCCTTTATCCGCGGAAACGCCATCGTCGGCGAAGGCGCTGTCGTTGGAAACTCCACCGAACTGAAAAATGTCATTCTCTTTAATAAAGTACAGGTTCCGCATTACAACTATGTCGGCGACTCTGTTCTTGGATACAAAGCCCATATGGGTGCCGGTTCCATTACTTCCAATGTAAAATCCGATAAGAAGCTCGTTGTTGTCAAAGGCGCAGATGAACAGATCGAAACCGGACTGAAAAAATTCGGTGCGATGCTCGGCGATGAAGTTGAGGTCGGCTGTAACAGCGTATTGAACCCGGGAACGGTTGTCGGAAGAAATTCCAACATTTATCCACTCTCCTGTGTTCGCGGTGTGATCCCGTCAGGTCATATTTTTAAGAATGCGAAAGAAATTGTCAAAAAAATCTGATAATTAAAAAAATTCTCTTTTATCGAGAGAAAACCAAACCGATTGATTTAAAAGACCGCCGGAAATTTTATCGTTTTCCGGTGGTCTTTGCAATTTTTTATCAAAATATGCTGGACGAATGACCAATTTTGTGAGACAATAACCATAGGTCTGTGAACAGGCTGGAAACAGTCCGTTCGAAAGACAAAAGCTCAAATAAGTACATATTTGAAAGGAGTTTAACAATGACTTATTCACACGAAGTAGAATGATGTGTCCGGTTGCCCAGGGCGTGCATCACGGTGCAGCTCCGATTCCGGAGGAAGCAAAATGGGTAAAAGCAAAAGAAATCAAAGACATTTCCGGATTCACTCACGGTATTGGCTGGTGCGCACCGCAGCAGGGTACCTGCAAGCTGACTCTGAACGTAAAAGAGGGCGTTATCCAGGAAGCTCTCGTTGAGACCATCGGATGTTCAGGAATGACTCATTCTGCAGCTATGGCATCTGAGATTCTGCCAGGACTTACCATCCTTGAGGCACTGAATACTGACCTTGTGTGTGATGCTATCAATACTGCTATGAGAGAGCTCTTCCTGCAGATCGTTTACGGAAGAAGCCAGAGTGCATTCTCCGAGGACGGACTGGTTGTAGGCGCAGGCCTGGAAGACCTTGGTAAAGGACTTCGTTCCCAGGTTGGTACCATGTACGGAACTCTTGCAAAAGGACCTCGTTATCTGGAGATGACCGACGGTTATGTAACAGGTATCGCTCTGGATGCAGATGATGAGATTATCGGTTACAAATTCATCAACTTCGGAAAGATGATGGACTTCATCAAAGCCGGCGATGATGCAAACACAGCTTTCGAAAAAGCAAGCGGACAGTACGGACGTGTTGCTGATGCTGTTAAGATCGTTGACCCGAGAAAAGAGTAATCAGATAATTTAGGAGGATAGGAAAATGGCTTTATTTGAATCATATGAAAGAAGAGAGAAACAGATTCTGGCTAAGCTTGCTGAGTACGGAATCAACTCCATCGAAGAAGCTGCAGAAGTTACAAAAGCTGCTGGCCTTGATGTATACAAAATGATCGAAGGCATTCAGCCAATCTGCTTCGAGAATGCAAAATGGGCTTACACTGTAGGCGCAGCAATCGCAATCAAAAAAGGATGCCGCAAAGCTTCTGAAGCTGCTGCAGCAATCGGTGAGGGACTTCAGTCCTTCTGTATCCCGGGTTCTGTAGCAGATCAGCGTAAAGTTGGTCTTGGCCATGGTAACCTTGGTAAAATGCTTCTGGAAGAGGATACCGAGTGCTTCGCATTCCTGGCTGGACATGAGTCCTTCGCAGCTGCTGAGGGTGCTATCGGTATCGCTGAAAAAGCAAACAAAGTACGTCAGAAACCTCTGCGTGTTATCCTGAACGGTCTTGGAAAAGACGCTGCTCAGATCATCGCTCGTATCAACGGCTTTACTTATGTAGAGACTGAGTATGACTACTACACCGGAGAACTGAAAGAAGTATTCAGAAAAGCATACTCCGATGGACCGCGTGCGAAAGTTAACTGCTACGGCGCTAACGACGTTCGTGAAGGCGTTGCTATCATGTGGAAAGAGAACGTTGACGTTTCCATCACCGGAAACTCCACCAACCCGACTCGTTTCCAGCATCCAGTTGCAGGTACCTACAAAAAAGAGCGTATCGAAGCTGGTAAAAAATACTTCTCCGTTGCTTCCGGCGGTGGTACAGGACGTACTCTTCACCCGGACAACATGGCAGCAGGTCCTGCTTCCTACGGTATGACCGATACAATGGGACGTATGCATTCTGACGCTCAGTTTGCAGGTTCTTCTTCTGTACCGGCTCACGTAGAGATGATGGGTCTGATCGGCGCAGGAAACAACCCGATGGTTGGTATGACTGTTGCTGTTGCTGTAGCTGTTGAAGAGGCAGCAAAAGCTGGCAAATTCTAAAGTTATCCAATACTTGCGTAAATAGAATTATTTGAGCAGAAAAGAAGCGCCGCGGGATTTTCCGTATGGCGCTTCTTTTTTGCTGCTTTCGATACCCTGCAAAATTGGGCGTGCAGATTGCAGGAACGATGTTTCAAACACATGCTATGTTATTTTGATCCATGCACAAAAAACGCCTCTGAATCCAAAACGTTTCAGAGCGTTTTTTATATCATTCTAAGCATTATTTTGCAGCGATAAACTTCTTTGCAACCAGTGTCTCTGCACAAAGTACTGCTCCGCCTGCTGCGCCGCGGACCGTGTTGTGGGACAGACCTACGAATTTCCAGTCGTAGATGGAATCCTCTCTTAAACGGCCTACGTTGATTCCCATACCGTTCTCGTAGTTGACATCCAGTGTTACCTGCGGACGGTTATCTTCTGTCATGTAACGGATGAACTGTTTCGGTGCGCTTGGCAGATTCAGCTCCTGCGGAAGGCCTTTGAAGTTCTCCAGTTTTTCGATCAGCTGCTCTTTCGTCGGTTTCTTGCGGAATTTTACGAAAACAGCTGCGGTGTGTCCGTTTAATACCGGAACACGGATACACTGACAGGTGATCTTCGGCTCAGTTGCTTTTACGATCACGCCGTTTTCAATTTTACCCCAGATACGAAGCGGCTCCTGCTCGCTCTTCTCTTCTTCTCCGCCGATGAACGGGATGATGTTTCCTTCCATCTCCGGCCAGTCTTTGAAGGTTTTTCCTGCTCCGGAAATTGCCTGGTATGTGGTTGCAACCACTTCATATGGCTCGAACTCTTTCCATGCCGTTAATACCGGTGCATAGCTCTGGATTGAGCAGTTCGGTTTTACAGCGATAAAGCCTCTCTTGGTTCCCAGACGTTTTTTCTGAAACTCGATAACATCGAAGTGCTCCGGGTTGATTTCCGGAACTACCATCGGAACATCCGGTGTCCAGCGGTGTGCGCTGTTGTTGGAAACAACCGGTGTCTCGGTCTTTGCATATGCTTCCTCAATCGCTTTGATCTCATCTTTCGACATATCAACAGCGGAAAATACAAAATCTACGGTAGATGCCACATGCTCTACATCATTTACATTCATCACAACGAGCTTTTTCACTGCTTCCGGCATTGGAGTATCCATTTTCCAGCGTCCGCCGACTGCTTCCTCATATGTTTTTCCGGCACTTCTCGGACTTGCTGCCAGGGTCACAACTTCAAACCACGGATGGTTCTCCAGCAGAGAAATAAATCTCTGTCCTACCATACCGGTTGCTCCTAAAATTCCTACTCTCAATTTCTGCTCCATTGGTTTCATCTCCTTGTTCTTCTGTGGCGTACATTTGTGCGTCTCATGTCATACTATACCAATTTTTTCAAAATTGCAACTGTTTTTTCAATTTTCCTGTAAATATTTTTTATTCTGCTCGATGACAGCCAGCATCGCATCTGCTCCCGGCGCACCGATCGTGTTGCGTCGTTCTACGCAGTTCTTCATGCTGATGGCATCATAAATATCATCCTCGAAGACCGGGCTGATCGCTTTGTACTCTTCGAGTTTCATATCATCAAGGGAGATTCCTTTGTCAATGCAGTACAGAACGAGACGGCCGACAATGCCATGTGCATCGCGGAACGGAACGCCTTTTCCAACAAGGTAATCGGCTGCGTCCGTTGCATTCGTGAAACCGTTCTTTGCACTGTTCTCCATGCGGTCTTTTTTGAAGTGCATGGTAGAAACCATGCCATTGAACAGAGCCAGGCATCCTTTTACGGTGTCGATGGCATCGAAGGTCAGCTCTTTATCCTCCTGCATATCTTTGTTGTACGCCAGCGGGATTCCCTTCATGGTGGTGAGCATTGACATCAGAGCTGCGTAAACGCGGCCTGTTTTTCCTCGAACAAGCTCTGCGATATCCGGATTCTTTTTCTGCGGCATGATACTGCTTCCGGTGCTGTATGCGTCGTCGATGTCCACAAACTGGTACTCATTGGTATTCCAGATGATGATCTCCTCGGAGAAGCGGGAAAGATGCATCATAATCGTAGAAAGAGCACTGAGGAGCTCGATGACATAGTCACGGTCGGATACGGAATCCATGCTGTTTAAGGTCGGGCCGTCAAAGCCGAGCAGCTCTGCGGTGTAAGCGCGGTCCAGCGGATACGTCGTTCCAGCCAGCGCACCGGAACCGAGCGGACAGTAATTCATTCTCTTGTAGATGTCTGCAAGGCGGCCTCTGTCGCGGCGGAACATTTCAAAATATGCGCCCATGTGATGTGCCAGTGTGATCGGCTGTGCTTTCTGCAGATGGGTGAATCCCGGCATATAGGTGTGAATGTTCTCTTCCATGATTTTTTCGAGTGTTACCAGCACCTCTTTGACGAGTGCATCAATCTCGGTGATCTCATCGCGGACATAAAGTTTCATATCGAGAGCTACCTGGTCATTGCGGCTTCTTCCGGTGTGCAGCTTCTTTCCGGCGTCTCCGATGCGGTCGATCAGGTTTGCCTCCACGAAGCTGTGAATATCCTCATATTCGCTGGTGATTTCCAGTTTTCCGCTCTCTACATCGGCAAGAATGCCTTCCAGTCCTTCCAGAATCTGGTTTCTCTCCTCTTCTGTCAGGATGCCCTGTTTTGCCAGCATCTTTACATGTGCCATGCTGCCTTTGATGTCCTGTTTATAGAATTTCTGATCAAAGCTGATGGATGCATTAAAATTATACACTAACTTGTCGGTCTCTTTTGTGAACCGTCCGCCCCATAACTGTGCCATTTTCATTCCTCTTTTCCTGTAAGTTTTTTAAATTATCATGCATTATTATACAAGCATCCAACCTCCCTTTGCAAGTCAAATCACCTACTTTCCCGAATTTCGGCGTTTTGTGTAGTTTTTTTCCAGCCAGCCCAAGATGCCGTACAATCCTGCCGCAACGAGGCAGAGGATCAGGATGGACAGGATTACCCAGTCAAGTCTGAACAGATTTGCCCACCTTTTTGCGGCAGAGACGCTCGTCAGCCGCCCGATTTGCCGCTATCCAGAGCTCTTCAGAGACGATAGCAGGAATTTTCCCCGCATAGACGTACTGCCCGCCCGGCGGTGTAGGGAGCGTTTTTCCGGTGTTAAAATCGTAATGCTTCTTGTTCATGACTACGGTGCCTTTATTCATGGGATTCCGCACCATGCGGATAATGTCTGTTCCAGAGAATGGTTTTCCGGCGCGGCTGCGGACGCCCTCCGCTGCCAGAACCGCCGCAATTTTCCGTCCGCCGAGACCGTCTGCACAGAGTTCGTACATACGGCGCTTCACTGCGGCCTCCTCCGGGATGATCTCAATCGCTCCGTCTGCCGTCCGCCGGTAACCATAACTTTTTGAGGTCAGCACCGGCTTTCCATTATTCTGCTGCCGTTTCTGGTGCGCCAGATTCATCTTCTTGCTCAGCTCCCGGCTGTACTCCTCCGCCAGAATCGCCTTAATGCCGGTCAGAAGCGCGTCTTCCGGCGAATAGAATGTGTTCTCCAGATAAAAATACAGCCGCTTTCCGGCGCAGTTTAAGCGGTCTGCGAACAGATACCAGTCCCGCGTGTTCCGCATCAGGCGGTCCTGTGACTTGATTACGACGACATCAAACCGGTTCTGCTCGAGATCCTCGTACAGGCGGTTATATTCCCATCTGCCCTTCCGGCTCGTACCGGAGCGGCTCTCCACGTAGGCATCCACAAGCCTCCATCCTCTTGCCCGGATTGCCTCTTCCGCCTCCGCCGCCTGCCTTACCAGCGCATCCTTCTGGTTTTCCTCCTCGGTGCTGCACCTTGCATAATAAACCGCACGCAGTTTCTCCTCTTCCATCTCCTGTCTCACTTTCCAGATGCTTCTCTTTACTATATAGAAAAAAGGACCGGAAAGTTCCGACCCTCTTTTTGTAATTTCTTTTTAAGGATTGCACCGTCCGCACGGCTCATAGCCTTCGGCGATCAGATCCTCGCGCGGTCCCTGATATGTCGCCTTGTTTTCATCCTTAATCGAGTTGACGCTGGAGCATGACGGCAGGTGGAATTTCATGCTGGATGTGTTCATGACATATTCCTGCTGATCCGTCATCGTTCCGCTGCTTTCGCTTAACGTGCTGTCTCCCGTTGCATAATTAATCGAGATGCCCGGCTGATTGTTGTATGCGAAGATATGGAAGGAAATGCCCTCGCCGTCATCTTCCATGGAAAGTGCCTCCATCTCCACACCGTCCGCTACAAGGTCGTCCCCGGTAAAAATTGGTGTAACGCGGTACAGCACATGGTTTCCGGTCTCTTTGACGTAGTCGGCAACCATGTTTTCAAACGGCAGCATGCCCTCGACATTCAGATAACGTGTTCCAGTGATCAGATTCTTCTCGTTTGCATTCTCACCGGTCAGCTGGTATCCGATCAGATGGCAGCGGTTGTACAGATATTTACCTTCCACCTGATCGTATTTTACCGTATGCCAGCCCGTCGGCTTTACCTGGCCGATCGCGCCGCGCTTCTCCGTCGGCATCAGATCCTGGCCGATATTCGCCTCTGCCACGCCGCACCGTCCCAGGCTGTCCAGATCGCTGTAATGCTCGTACGACTCGGTCGTCTTTTCCTCATCGGTAAAATCCGGCTCATTTCCGTTTAAAACGACATACGGTTCACCGGAAAACTCCGGAACATCAAGAACTGAAACAGCCGTCGGTGCCTGATCGGTAATCTGGGATTCCGTCATCGTATAAGCGGCCGTAACCTCCGAACCGGAATCTGCTCTCTCCGTCGAGAGAAGATCCTGCGCCTCACAGCCGGTCAGTATCAGAACAAGAAGCGCCGCCAGCAGCAGAAGCTGTTTTCTTGGTTTTTTCATTTCTCATATACCTCTTTCGTTATTTTCTCATGGGAATAGCCTGCAAACTCCTCCTCGGACACTTTATTCCATTTGGAAAGATCCAGGTCGAATTTCCGGTCAGACGGATAATGCCGGTTCCACCAGAAAACGATGATTTTCTCTATCTTCGCTTCCACAGCCTGCAGTCCCGTATTCTCCACAAAGCAGTATTCTCCTTCACCTGCCTGCTCCAGAAAATCTGCCGCCGCCTGAAGTGTTACCTTCCCACTCTCCTTCTGCTCCGCGAACAGCTTTTCCGAAGCCGGATTCATCCAGAGCGTTTTCCCCTCACACAGTTCGCAGATTTTTTCCGTTACCACGCGGTCCCGCGAAACGCGTCGTCCGCCAAACTGCATTCCTCTTCGTTCTTCCAGACATACGATTCCAATCATCTGTCATCCTCCCTTCTCTTGCGTGTGCATATCTGAACACCTGACTGCCGTAGATAATCAGATAGCCAAGCCCCTCTCTTGCCCCGATAAACTCTCCGATTACAACACCGACGAGGCACAGGCCGATGTTGACCTTCCACACGGCGAGCAGCCCCGGAAGCGACCACGGCAGCACGACGCGGAACAGCATATCCTTCTTCGTTCCGCCGAGTGTTGCAATCAGGCGGAGCATATCCGGCTCCACACCCTGAAAGCTGCTGTAAATGCTGATCACCGAGCCGAATATCGCAACGGAAATGCCGGCCGTGATGATCGTTTTCACGTTTGCCCCCATCCACACAATGAGAAGCGGGGCGAGCGCCGATTTCGGCAGGCTGTTCAGGACTACCAGGTACGGCTCCATCACCGCAGAAAAGCGCGGAAAGAGCCACAAAAGCACAGCGAACGCCATGCCAAGTGCCGAGACGAGCAGAAAGCTGATTCCCGTCTCATACACCGTGATCCCGATATGGCGCAGAAGGTTCTGCTCCGTCAGCAGGGTCACGAACGTTTTTCCCACCCGCACAGGGCTGGAAAAGATAAACGGATCGATCCATCTCAGATCCGCCGCCACCTCCCATAATACCAGAAAACTGACGAGAAGCAAAGCCCGAAACACCCGCACCTGCTCCCGTTCTCTTTTTTTCTGCCGGAGATACGCCCTCTGAAAGCTGCTCTCCGGCGTTTTTGCCTGCTCACGCATTTTCATTCAGCTCCTTCCAGATGGCATTGAAATACGTTTTAAATTCCGGCGCACTGCGCGCTTTCATCGGCGTGCGCTCCTCCATCGCAAACCGGATCGGAATCTTTTTTTTCACATATGCCGGCCGTGCCGCCAGAACAATCACACGGTCCGCCATGCTGATGGCCTCCGAAATATCGTGTGTCACGAGAATTGCTGTCTTTCCCTCTTTTTTGATGATCTTTCCGATATCATCACAGACGTTCAGCCTCGTCTGGTAGTCGAGAGCGGAGAACGGCTCGTCAAGCAGCAGAAGATCCGGCTCCATCGCCAGTGTACGGATCAGTGCCGCCCTCTGCCGCATACCGCCGGAAAGTTCGGACGGACGGGCATTGGAAAAGGATTTCAGGCCGTATGTCTCCATCATCTCCCCGACTTTTTCTTTCCGCTCGGGTGTCAGCGTGCGCGAAATCTCAAGGCCCAGCAGAACGTTGCTGTAGATGGTCCGCCATTCAAACAGGTGGTCTCTCTGCAGCATATAGCCGATATGGAGATCCGCCTCCGTGATCGGCCGTCCGCGGCTCAGCAGAGTTCCCGCCTCCGGCTTTAAAAGACCGGAAATCAAGTTCAGGATCGTGCTCTTTCCGCAGCCGCTCGGTCCGACAAGAGCAACAAATTCCCCCGGGTTTACCGAAAAGGTCAGATCGCACAGCGCCGGTGTTTCTCCTTTCATGGTGTGATAGGACAGTGATATATGCTCTAATGACAGGATTTGATCATCCATTTTTTTGCATCCTCCTCTATCTATAAGATATCATATGCAGCTTGCATCCCAGCCGCGCTGAGGCTATAATAGAAAGGATTGAAAGATACCAGGAGGTTTGAAGATACATTATGGCCAATAAAAGAAATTACCAGAAGGAGCTGGATGCGAAGATTGCAGGACTTCACGGTGAAGTTCCGACCTTGCTGCTGCACAGCTGCTGTGCGCCGTGCAGCAGTTACGTGCTGGAATATCTGTCGCAGTATTTTTCCATTACGCTCTTTTACTATAATCCCAACATCTATCCGCCGACGGAGTACGAGCACCGCGTGGAGGAACAGCAGCGTCTGATCCATTCTCTTCCCGCCGTGCATCCGATTTCCTTCTGCCCCGGCCCGTACGATTCTGACCGGTTCTATGAACTGACACGCGGGATGGAAAATGTGCCGGAGGGCGGCGAGCGCTGTTTTGTCTGCTATGAAATACGGCTCCGCGAAGCGGCCGAAATGGCAAAGCAGCTCAAACTCGACTATTTTACAACAACCCTCTCCATCAGCCCGCTGAAAAACGCGGAAAAGCTGAATGAAATCGGAGAACGGCTTGCCGCCGAATACGGGATCCCATATCTCAATTCAGATTTCAAGAAACGGGGCGGCTACCAGCGTTCCATCGAACTTTCCCATGAATACGGCCTCTACCGCCAGGACTACTGCGGCTGCGTCTTTTCCCGCCGGGAACGCGACGCACGGGTGGCAGCACAGGAAAATGGCAACAGCTGATGTGCTCTTTGAAGTGCCCGGCCAAAAGCTCCGTCAGGATATGCTGTACGAACTGATTTTCCTGAAACTTGTAACAGCAAACGCCCTTTGCAGCAGATCTTTTTCCTGCAAAGGCGTTCGTATTTCTGTCATATTTCTCATGATACCAGAAAACCCGCAGAACCTTACGTCCTGCGGGTTTCTAAAGAATAAGCCGAAAATCAGATTCGAACTGACGACCCCTTCATTACGAGTGAAGTGCTCTACCGGCTGAGCTATTTCGGCCTGTGAAATTCATTTCCTGAATGACACAATCATTATTATACCGTATTTTTTTGAAATTGCAAGCATTTTTTTGAAATTTATGAATCTTTTTCTAAAATTTGTTCCGCCCCACTGATTTCCCGCCGTTTCCATCCCTGTTGTTTTCACCTCCCTGGCGCAAATTTTATGCATAAACTTTGTCCTTACTTTCAAAATTAAGGAAAACCATCCCTTTTCCTTATAAAAATTAATGTATTTTGAAAGAAAAGCATTGACAACCGCCAAAAAAGTAAGTATAGTTTTTAACTAAAGGAAGAAAGGGGCTGTTGTCATGACCATGCAATACGATAATCTGGAAGACAAGCTCAGTCAGCTTGTAGAGTATACGAAAGATTCCGGAAAGATTGATTTATCTTTATACACTGAGTACGATGTAAAACGGGGACTGCGTGATTCCACTGGTAAAGGTGTTCTCACCGGCCTGACCGAAATTTCCGATGTTATCGGCTTCGATATTGATGAGCGCACCGGCGAAAAAGTTCCGACCGATGGCCGTCTCTATTTTCAGGGCTATAACGTCGCTGATCTGATCAAAGGTATGGAAGGACGACGCTTCGGTTTTGAAGAGATTACCTATCTTCTTCTGTTCGGTTCTCTTCCGACAGAACCGCAGTTAAATGATTTCAACGAAATTTTAAGTATCTACCGCGAGCTGCCGGACACTTTTGTCCGCGACGTTGTCATGAAGGCAACCAGCAAAAACATGATGAATACTCTGCAGCGCTGTGTGCTGACCCTGTATTCCTACGACGAAAAGCCGGATGACATTTCCATTCCGAACGTCCTCCGCCAGGCTTTGAGTCTGATCGCCAAAATGCCGCTGATCGCCGTTTACGGCTACCATGCATACCGCCACTACCACGAAAACCAGAACCTGATCATCCGAAATCCGAAACCGGAGCTGTCGATGGCTGAAAACATTCTGCAGATGCTTCACCCGGATGGAGAATACACTGCTCTGGAGGCAAAGGTTCTCGATGTTGCGTTAATTCTTCACGCAGACCACGGCGGCGGAAATAACTCAACATTTACGACACACGTTGTCTCCTCCTCCGGAACCGATACCTACTCTGCTGTTGCGGCTTCTTTAAGTTCCTTAAAAGGACCGCGCCACGCGGTGCCAACTTGAAGGTTATGGAGATGTTTGAAAATATTGAAGAGAATGTTACAAACTGGGAAGACGAAAACGAACTGCGCACCTACCTGACCAAAATGCTTGATCGTGAAGCATTCGATGGAACTGGTCTTGTCTATGGTATGGGCCATGCTGTTTATACCCTGTCCGATCCACGTTGTGTGATTCTGAAAGAATATGCAAAAAAGCTTTCCGCTGAGAAGCACCGCGAGAAAGAATTTGCTCTCTATGAGTCTGTAGAACGCATTGCCGGCGAGTGTATCGCCAAAAAGCGCCGTCTGCTCAAACCAGTCTGTGCAAATGTTGATTTCTACAGCGGTTTCGTCTACGCAATGCTTGGCCTTCCAAAAGAGCTCTACACCCCGATCTTTGCTATCTCCCGTATCTCCGGCTGGTCCGCACACCGGATCGAAGAGCTTGTCAACGAAGGAAAGATCATCCGTCCGGCTTATAAATATGTCGGTCATCATCGTCCGTACGTTGCCATTGAAAGAAGAACCCCAAGAAAGACTTCCCACAGTTTTTCAAATAACTAAAAAATTATGCGAAAAGGACACCTGCCCCGTACCGTTCTGGTATCGGGCAGGTGTCCTTTTATTGCCAAGTGATCTCTCGAAAAACCCGCGGAGCGTGCTTCTCATGGTTATAAACAAAACTCTGCGTTATACCCGGATCTTTGTTCCCTTGGTATCTCGTTTTGCCAGCTTAATCTTCGCTGTCAGAGAAATCTCTTTGTCGTGATACGTGATCGTGTAATCCATCCGGCTTGCCAGCAGATACGCATGCTCTACCGCGTCGTCCTCTGCCATACGGATACCACGCACACCAACGGCTGCTTTTTTCTTCTCCGGCACTTCACTCGTAAGGAAGCGCAGGAAGACACCGTTTTTCGTCTGCAGAACCACATACTCCTGCTCCTGGCAGACCTCGGCAAGAATCAGACGGTCCTCCTCGGATGAAAGCTTCGTCGCCGCGATCGTTCGTTTTACGACATCAAACTCGGATCCATCGACAAGTTTTACCATACCGGCCGCGCTGACGAACAGCAGCTTATTGTTCTTGATATTTTCCAGTGCATCGACGTAAATCATCTGCTCCTTCTGGCTGCTGTAATTTCCAAGGTTGTCGATCGGCGTTCCCTTGTCACGGAATCTTCCATACGGGATGTCCATTACTTTGATGCTGTGCATCATGCCAAGATCCGTAAAGACGCAGATCTTATCGGTGTTTTTGCACTGGAACACATATTTGTTCTCGTTGTGCACAGCCTCTTTGTTCCGCTCGTAAGCAGACGTATCGATCGTCTTCGCATAACCGAAGCGGTCCATCAGGAAGACAACATCCATCTCCTCGACCTTCGGCTCCTCAAGAACAATCGCCTCAGCATTTTCAATCGCCGTTTTCCGCTTGTGGCCGTACTCTTTTTTTATCTGCGTCAGATCTTCCATAATAACTTCCGACATCGAGTCGTAATGATTTAAGATATCCTCGTACTTCGTAATCTTCGCCACAGTCGCCTCATGATCTTTTAAGAGTGCTTCCACTTCCAGTCCGATCAGTTTCTGCAGACGCATCTCCAGAATCGCCGTTGCCTGGCGTTCCGTAAAGCAGAGCTGTGCTGCCATACGCTCACTTGACTTTGATTTGAAGCGGATACCATCGGTCACACCCATAATCAGACACTCTTTGACCTGCTTCTGTGTCTTGCTTCCGCGCAGGATCTCAATGATCAGATCGATCACATCGCATGCCTTGATCAGACCTTCCTGCACCTCGCGACGCTCCATCTCTTTGCGGAGAAGGTTCTGGTATTTGCGGGTTGCCACTTCAAACTGGAAATCAACGTGATGCTCGATCACCTGTTTAAGGCTTAACGTCTCCGGTCTTCCATCTGCCACGGCGAGCATGTTGACACCGAACGTATCTTCCAGACGTGTTTTCTTGTACAGCAGATTCGTGATCCGCTCCACATCCGCGCCTTTTTTCAATTCGAGCACGATGCGTGTTCCTTCTTTCGAAGACTGGTTGGAAATGTCGACAATTTCCGGCGCTTTCTTGCTCTCCACAAGCCCCGCCACATCGTTCAGGAACTTTCCGATGTTCGCACCGATCATCGGGTACGGAATTTCGGTGATCACAAGATACTGCTTTCCGTTTCTGCCTTTCTCCACTTCCACTTTTCCGCGGATTTTAATTTTTCCGACACCTTTTTCGTAGATCGACAGCAGGTCATCCTGATTGACGACAATACCGCCGGTCGGGAAATCCGGTCCTTTGATGTATTTCATCAGACCTTTGACAGTGATGTCGTTGTTTTTCATGTAGGCCTTGACCGCATCCACAATCTCACACAGGTTGTGCGGCGGAATGCTTGTTGCCATACCGACAGCGATACCGTCTGCGCCATTCAACAGAAGGTTCGGCACGCGCACCGGCAGAACAGACGGCTCTTTTTCCGTCTCGTCGAAGTTCGGTACGAAATCGACAACGTCTTTGTCGAGATCCTTTAAATAGACCTCCTGTGTAATTTTCTGCAGTCTCGCCTCGGTGTATCGCATTGCAGCGGCACCGTCACCCTCAATCGACCCGAAGTTTCCGTGACCGTCCACAAGCGGCTGCCCTTTTTTGAAATCCTGTGCCATTACGACAAGAGCATCGTAAATGGAACTGTCGCCGTGCGGATGGTATTTACCCATCGTATCGCCGACGATACGCGCGCACTTTCGGAACGGCTTGTCGTACTGGATGCCGAGCTCATACATGTCATACAGAGTACGGCGCTGTACCGGCTTTAAACCGTCCCGCACGTCCGGAAGCGCTCGGGAAATGATGACGCTCATCGCATAATCAATATAAGATTTCTGCATGACCTCAGAATATTCGGTCCGTATAATCTGATCTTCTGATTTTTCTTTCATCTTCCTTTGTCCTTCCTGTTAAATATCCAGCTCTGCATCGGTTGCATGCTCATAAATAAATGCTTTCCGCGGCGGAACCTCGGTTCCCATCAGTACTTCCGTCACATCGGAGGCCATACGGGCATCCTCGATCTCCACACGCTTCAAAAGTCTCGTCTCCGGATTCAGTGTCGTCTCCCAGAGCTGCTCCGGGTCCATCTCGCCAAGACCTTTGTAGCGCTGCAGCGTAAATTTTTCTTTGTGTGTCTTTCTGTATTTTTCCAGTGCTTTGTCGTCGTACAGATACTCTTCTTTTCCGCGGGACGGCATTGCCTTGTAAAGAGGCGGCATCGCGATATAGACATGTCCCTCGTAGATCAGCTCCGGCATGAAACGGTAGAACAGTGTCAGCAGCAGCGTTGAAATATGCGCACCGTCGACATCGGCATCTGCATGATGATAATTTTATCGTAACGGAGCTTTGTGATATCGAAGTCGTTGCCGTAACCCTCGGAAAAGCCGCAGCCGAATGCATTGATCATGGATTTGATCTCGGCATTTGCCAGAACTTTATCAATAGAAGCCTTCTCTACGTTCAGAATCTTACCGCGGATCGGCAGAATTGCCTGGAAATTACGGTCACGCGCCGTCTTTGCGGAACCGCCCGCAGAATCTCCCTCGACGATAAAGATCTCGCACAGCGACGGATCCTTTTTCTCGCAGTTTGCCAGTTTGCCGTTCGTATCAAACGAATATTTCTGCTTGGTCAGCATATTCGTCTTGGCTTTTTCTTCGCTTCTGCGGATTTTGGCAGATCGCTCAGCGCAGGCAAGAACATTTTTCAGCACTTCGAGATTGCGGTCGAAATACAGCGGAATCTCCTCGCCCGTTACTTTTCCGGCGGCCTTTGCCGCATCCGGGTTGTCCAGCTTCGTTTTTGTCTGGCCCTCGAACCGCGGATCCGGGTGCTTGATCGAAATAACAGCGGTCATACCGTTTCGGATATCCGATCCCGTAAAGTTATTGTCTTTTTCTTTTAAGACACCGATCTCTCTGGCATAGCTGTTCATAATCGTCGTAAAGGTCGATTTGAAACCGGAAATATGAGTACCGCCCTCAGCGTTGTAGATATTATTACAGAAGCCGAGCACGTTTTCCTGGAATTCGTTGATATACTGGAACGCACATTCTACGGTAATGCCCTCAGATTCCCCTTTGAAATAAATCGGATCGTGGATTGCCTCTTTGTTCTTATTCAGATCACGCACAAAACCAACAATGCCGTCCGGCTCGTGATACGTCAGGTGCTCCTCTTTTCCATCGCGCAGATCGGAAAAATAAATGGTAAGCGCCGGATTCAGATATGCAGTCTCATGGAGACGACTTTTGACCTCTGTTGCGGAAAAACGTGTTTTCTCAAAGATTTCCGGATCCGGCAGGAAGTTGATGCGGGTTCCGCTGTTCTTCGTTTTTCCGATCTTCGGCAGCAGCCCATCCTCATCGAGTTCCTGTACGGCAACACCTCGTTCGTAGCGGTCGTGGTAAACCCAGCCGCCGAGGCTGACCTGTACGTCAAGATAGGTGGAAAGCGCATTGACAACCGAAGAACCGACACCGTGCAGACCGCCGCTTGTCTTGTACGCATTGTTGTCGAATTTACCGCCGGCGTGCAGGGTTGTAAAAACGAGACGCTCCGCCGGAACGCCTTTTTCATGCATTCCGACCGGGATTCCGCGGCCGTTGTCGGTCACGGTCGCCGAGCCGTCTGCTTCAAGTGTTACGTGAATGGTGTCGCAGTAGCCCGCAAGATGCTCGTCCACCGCATTGTCTACAATTTCATAAATCAGATGATTCAGGCCTTTCCGCGAGGTACTTCCGATATACATACCAGGGCGCTTACGCACTGCTTCGAGACCTTCCAGCACGGAAATACTGCTGGCATCATACGTTTCTTTTTTTGGCATAACTGTTCTATCCTCACTTATGTGTTACTGTCTTTTTCTTTTAAAAATACTTCTGTCTGTCCCATTTTGGGGCACAGTATTTTATTATATCATTTTTCTTCCCGGAATAGCAAGATTTTCTTTAGAAGAAAGAATCTCCTCCGTTCATCAGCTCCTTAAAAGAAGTCACGTAGCGGTCTGCTTCCTGCTCCATCTTTGCGCGGTTTCCTTCCCCGCTTCTGTCATACACGCCCACAGCCGCAAATCCGCCCATTTTGGCGCCGCGGATTCCCGCTAGGATATCTTCATATACCACACACGTTTCCGGCGGAAGAGACAGCTTTTCAGCCGCTTTCTCGTAGATATCCGGAAAGCCCTTGCCGCGCTTTACTTCCGAGACGGTGACAAATGCTTTAAAATACTCATAAATCCCATTTCTCTTTAAGGCCGGCTCATACAGCTCCGGGCTCGATGAGGTAGCAACCGCCATGCGGATTCCTTTTTCTTTTAAATAGCGGAGATATTCTGCTGCCCCGTCTTTTAACTCCACTTCATACGTATAGGCGTCGACCGCCATCTGATGCCACTCCTGAATCAGCTCTTCCGGCGTTTCCGGAAAGCCGAACCGTCTGATCGTGTAGCGGGCAGCCTCCAGAAAGCCGAGCGGTGTAATCGCCTCCTGATAATCCGGCGGAACCTCAAGTCCTCTCTTCTTTAAAAATGCAATATCGATGTCATCCCAGACCCGCATCGAGTCGAGCAGTGTTCCGTCCAGATCAAAAATGGCTCCTTTGTACTGTTTCATTTGTCTTCTCCTTCTCCATTCTACTCTTTTTTCTTTCCTTTTAGAACGTATTTCTGTTTTTTCTTAGAACATTTGTTTGTTTCATCATACCATAACTGGCAAAAAATGCAAGTAAAATGCGAATTTCGCTACTTTTTGAAATTTTTTAAATTTTTTTCAAAAAAAACACTTGCATTTTCTCCAGACATCGTGTATTATAAGCGAGTACGGTTCGTTGGTCAAGAGGCTAAGACGTCGCCCTCTCACGGCGAAAACAGGGGTTCGATTCCCCTACGAACTGCTTTTAATCGGAGCCTGCATGGCTCCGTTTTTTGCTGTGCTGATTTTTTTCTTCCTATCATAAACGCCAGCAAAAAAGCCCGGCAGTTTTCTGCCGGACTTTTCCTTTTTTCTGACAACTCTTTTATTCTGCGTAGATCTTAACCAGTTCTTTCAGCATTGCCATCGTCTTTTCCATCCCCTCAACGGTAATGTGCTCATACGGTCCATGGCATGCATATCCGCCGGTTCCGATGTTCGGGCACGGCAGCCCCATGAAGCTTAAGCGTGCGCCGTCTGTGCCGCCGCGGATCGGAAGAACGATCGGCTCCATGCCGGCTCTTCTGGCTGCCTCTTCGGCATTCTCAATCAGATGGTAGCAAGGACGGATCTTCTCAGCCATGTTGCGGTACTGCTCTTTGATCTCCAGTTTTACCGTTCCCTCGCCGTATTTTTCATTCATTGCTTTTTCAATCCGGCGCAGATTCTCTTCTTTTGCTGCAAATTTCTCTGCATCGTGATCACGGATGATGTACTCGGACTCGGCATGTGCCACATCGCCGGACATACTGGTCAGATGATAGAAGCCTTCATATCCTTCGGTATTTCTCGGGGACTCTGCTTCCGGCAGAAGAGACTGGATCTCGCTTGCAACAGCGATTGCATTGATCATCGTGTCTTTTGCTCCGCCTGGGTGGATGTTAAATCCGGTCACCGTGAATTTCGCTCCGGCTGCATTGAAGTTTTCGAATTCGATTTCTCCCTCTGTGCCGCCGTCCACGGTATAGGCAAACTCTGCGTCAAAGCCTGGAACATCAAAAAAGTCAGGACCTTCACCGATCTCCTCATCCGGTGTAAATCCGATGGAAATCGGACCGTGCGGGATTTCTCCGGCAAGAAGGACTTCTGCCAGTGTCATAATCTCTGCCACGCCCGCCTTGTCATCAGCACCGAGCACCGTTGTTCCATCGCTTGTGATCAGTGTTCTTCCGGCCAGGGATGGAAGATGCGGGAATACTGAAACTTCCAGTGTTCTTCCGCTGTCAGCCAGCTTCAGATCCTTTCCGTCATAATTTTCATGTACGATCGGATTTACCGCATGATCTGCAAAATCAGATACCGTATCCATGTGTGCGATAAATCCCAGTTTTGTCTTTCCTTCGTATCCTTTTGTTGCCGGAATTTTTCCATAGACGTAGCATTTATCCTCTACACGGACATCCGATACGCCGAGCGCTTTCATTTCTTCTGCAAGCTGGTCTGCCAGGACTCTCTGACACTCGGAAGACGGATGGGTTCCGCTCTTCTCATTGCTCGGTGTCGGCACTTTAACATAATTCAGTAATCTTTCATATGCTTTCATTTTCTTCTTCTCCTTCTTATTTCATCAGCTTCTGGATGGTTTTGCAGAGCTCATCCACGGCGCCTTCTTTTCCCTGCCGGATATCCTCCACAACGCAGGATTTGATGTGGCTGGAAAGCAGTACCTTGTTGAAGCTGTTTAATGCAGACTGGATCGCGGATACCTGGGTCAGGATATCGACGCAGTAGCGGTCGCTCTCCACCATTTCCCGTATTCCGCGCACCTGGCCTTCAATTCTCGAAAGACGGTGGATCAGATCTTTGTATTCTTTTTCGTCCCGCACTTTTTTCCGGTCGCATTCACTGCAGTGTGTACAACATTCACCCATGAGGTTTCCTCCTTGTGTTCCGTCACTCTATATACCCCGTCTGGGTATGAATTCATGATACTCTTTTGCCCCGGCTTTGTCAATCTTCGATTTTTGCCGCAAGCGCGCCGTACAGCTTCTGGTTTACCAGACTTGCCGCGCTGCACTCCGCCTCCGGCGCGTTCGCCGACGGCTCTCCGCAGAGATCGACCGCGAGCACCTTTCTCCCCGCAAGACAGTCCTTTGCAAGGGACAGCAGCTCATCCACACGCACATTTCCCTGATCCCAGTTCGTATCAAGCTCCTCCTTTGACAGAATGTCCTTATCGACCGACAGATATACCGGAAATGTTCCCGCATGGGATGCAAAAATCTCTTTGATCTTCGCCGCTCCGCTTCCGTCGTCGAGCTCTTCCTGTGTCACAAACCAGACATGCTCCATCGCTTCTGTTTCCCGCACCGACGCCCCCGGCGGGCCGATCACACAGATTCCTTTGATGTTTTGATACGCCCCGGCAGCATCCCGGATCCAGGAACCGCAGGAGAGCACCGGAAGAAGCGCCGGCGGCTGCATATCGGTATGGTGGTCGAATACGGCTAAAAACAAATCTTCTTTTTCAAGTCCCAGCAGCAATTTGCTCATATAGTGATAATTGCCGGAATCCAGAAGGCGGATCCGCGGCAGCTCTTTCGTTTCTTTTTTTCGGCCAAGTTCCGCTTCCAGAAACTGCTCCGTCTCCGGATCGAGATAACCGTCAGTTCCCCGGAGCTCTCTCAGATCCCAGATCTTTCCCGCCTGCTCCCAGGCATATCCTTCGGACTCATAAATTCCGGAAAGGCTAAAACAAAATGGTTTCATCTTCTCTTTTACTCCTGTTATTTATTTAATGGATTCAGCTTTCTTCCCGCCGTTACAAGAAGAACGGCTGATATCAGAAGCTGCAGAACGGCACTCGCCTCCGGCAGATAATGGATCAGCGGATTCTGTCCGTAATTTCCAAGCAGATAGCAGAGCTGTTCCATCTCTCTTCCATTCCCAAGCTGGCGGCTGATGATCCCCGCAAACGAGGTAAACGGATTGAAAAGAAGAAGGTAAATTACACCTCCTACATCGATCTGCTGATAAGCTGCCGTCATCTCCTGCTGCAGCAGTCCTGCGTAGTAGGCAAGCCCCGTGCAGGCGCATATTCCTACGACCAGAAAAACGACAATGACATAGGAAAGAACGGTCGCCAGTGTGGTCCGCTTAAAAACAACCGAACAGAAAATGCCGATACTGCCGACAAAAATTCCGGTCAGAAGAAGGCCTCCCGCCATCAGAAGCAGTCCGCCAAGGCCGATACCGCCGAACACCACAACAAGGGACAGCACCGGCAGTGCCGAAACCGTCAGTATCAGAACAACGCCAAGCGATGCCTCCAGCTTTCCCGTAATGATTCTCCACGGGTTCAGGTTCGTCGTCAGCAGCACATCCAGCGTTTTTTTCTCACGCTCCAGCGAAATGCTTCCTCCCGCAACCGCCGGAACTGAAAGGACGACGAGAATAAACAGAAGATACGTCATCAGAATATAGCAGTTCATCGGAACGCTGTAACTGACCGGTGCCAGATAGCCAAGCTGGCTGCTCTCCCCGAAATAGCAGACAAACGCAACCACGGCAAGCAGCAGATTGCAGACAAAAATAATCCAGGAAATCCGCGATGACCGCGAGTTCCGCTTCATTTCTTTTTCAAATACAGGATTTAACCGCACGTTTCGTTCCCTCCTTATCCGATCGTGTTTCCGAACGTTTCTGTGTTTCGGCTCTTCTGTTCCGTTTCCCCGGTCAGATGGAAGAACAGGGACTCCAGGCTGTTGTGTTCCCGTGCAAACGAAACCACAAGGATTCCGGCATCCACCAGTTTCTGCAGCAGATACGCCTCCTCCTCCCGGCTTCCCGAAAACCAGGCCGCAATCTTGTTTTCATCCACAGAAAGGCGGCTGACCTGCGAATCCTGCCGCAATAGTTCCAGCGCCTTTGGCACCTGGTTCAGCACAGTGATGCGCAGCGGATTGGAGCTGTCGATCGCAAGCATAATGTTTTCCAGCTTTCCCTGCTGTACCATGACACCTCCGTTGATGACACCGATGCTGGTGCACAGATCTGCTAATTCCGAAAGAATATGGGAGCTGATCAGAATCGTATAATCCTCCCGCGCCAATCGCTGCAGGAGAAGCTGAAAATCCTTTCTCGAACGCGGATCCAGACCGGAATTCGGTTCATCCAGCACCAGAAGCTTCGGTTTATGGATCATCGCGCGCGCCAGACAGAGCCGCTGCTGTATGCCCCTTGAGAGCGAATCCACCATCTGCTCCTCTTTTCCCGATAGTTCGACCATCTCCAGCACTTCCCGCGCACGGACGGTTCCTGCCCGCCCGTAAATTCCATACGATGCGGCAAAAAATTCCAGATACTCTATCACGCTTAAGTTTTCATAGACGCCAAAGAAATCAGGCACAAAGCCGATCAGGCTTTTCTGCTTCAGAATATTTTTTGTCGTCCGCACGCCGTCCAGCCACAGATCGCCGCCGTCGCTCTTTAAAAGCCCTGAAATAATGCGCAGCGTCGTTGTTTTTCCCGCACCGTTCGGTCCGACAAAGCCGTAAATATCGCCTTTTTTTACTTCCATATCAAGACCGTTCAGGGCATATGTTTTTCCGTATTTTTTGGTCAGTTTCTCAATTTTCAGTATCGGCATTTGGCTCCTCCGCTAACAGGTTCTCCAGATATTGCTCCGGTGGGATCTCTTTCGCCTTTACGATCAGATTCGGTGCCTCATAGTATCCATAATTTTCATGATACTCTTCTCCCTTTTCCTCTTCGGAAAGACGGTACCGCACACGGATCTGGTTGTCCGCATTCACATACTGCGCCTCCAGCGCCGGATCACTCGCAAAATCGATCTCCCAGTCGGAAATTTCATCATACGTTCCCGTCTGAAAATTGTACAGCTCAATGATTCCATTGAAATTCCGGATCTTGGTCCCATCCTCCGTGCGGGCTTTCTCGAAAGCAAGCGAAAGAATGGTTCCCCGTTTTCCTCCCCCGCCGGTTTCTGCCGCCTGGATCTTATCTTCTAACGCCGTCATCGCATACGGCCAGAATGCAGGGTCATAGATTCCCTCGGAATCCGGCTGCATCACGCCTTTAGCATACATTCCATACAGACACCAGATGTTGTTGTTTTCAAAGACACCGTTCAGATAATACGTTACTTCTGTTTCCTCTTCCGAGATTCCGCCGGAATTCGGTCCCATTTCAAAGCTTACCGTGTTTCCGCCGTCCCATCCGCTGTACTCCTGCGCATACGGACAGTACACAACGCCGGCCTCTTTCATGTCCACAGACACTTCCTGATAGTAATACGAGATTCCATACGCTTCGTATCCGCTGTCAAGCTGGAACGTATCGTCATTGCCTGCCAGCTTTCCAAAGAAAAGGCAGTTGTCACTCCGGTTCGGCATGTGATTATAGATGACGCCGTCCAGATAATTTTTCTCTATCTCCGGCAGATCTTCTGCCGCACTCCAATTTCCGAACTCCCGCACGCTGTCCGCTTCTATTCCATCCAGCGTGATCGTCTCCCCGTTTTTGATGTCTCCAATGAGGCACAGTAACCTGGAACGGCGATCACACAGCTCTCCAGATCATAGCCTGTCTTATTTTCCACGGTTCCGCTGATCTTCTGATCCCAGAAATGAAACGTGCCTTTCAGTCCTTCGCCTTCGTCCAGCGTTTCCATCCGCTGCATGCCGAACTCATTCAGGGCAAATGCAGCCTGATTGGAAATTTCTGCCCTGTTTTTCTGTTCTCCGAAACTGATCTCCGTCTTTTCATATTCCGCATCCTCCGTTTCCGGCGATGCCGTGCTGTTGGACATATAGTCCATACGGTTGTACGTCACCAGATCGTAGGACGGATCCAGATACAGCTCATAGGAAGCATTGTACGGCGCCTGTGCACAGAAATTAATGTAATCTTTCTGGTATGTATCGTACTGCCAGATTTCTCTTACATACGTCAGCACCGGGGCCTTGAGCCTCGTGCTCTGGCCAAACAGACTGATCAGCATAACAAAGACGGCCGAGCAGGCACAGATCGCCCCCCAGAGATACTGACGTTTTCCTGTTTTTTTCAAAAAGAAATACAATCCCGGCCCTGCCAGAACCAGATAGACCAGAATCAGGCCGCCGTACAGCACCGTATTCGGACGGTTCCGGATCTTAGTGTTTTCCAGAAGATCGGAAATCGTATAGTATTTCTGATAATTCGTATTTCGTTTTGCCAGAAGGCGGCTGGTGGTCTCTTCGTCCAGAATATTTTTCAGAAAATCTACCGGCGCTTCTTTAAACGCACTGCGCTGGCTTTCCGCAAATGTCTCGTTTCCCGAAAAGGTAATCAGAAGACCTCCCTCTGCCTGCCAGAGATCAATTTCTTTCTGGATTGTCTCATCCAGTTCTTCTTTGGACTGCTCCAGAAGGATCAGCACATCCGGCGAATACGACTCCGCAAGCCCGACAAGCTCCTCTGCCCGGACAGATGCAGCTTCCACTTCATAAATCCCGTCGTTCAGCGTAACTCCATTCAGCTGCTGCCCGTAATTAGTTTCTTCTTCCACAACGCAGACTTCCACCTTGGACTGGAAGAAGCCTTCACTCGAAATCGTTTCTTCCCGACTGTACACCGTGTCCCTCTGGCTGTTCTCCAGGCGCAGGACACAAAAAGACGTATTTTCCACCAGAAGCCCTGCCGAAAAAGTCTTTGTAACGGTTCCGTTCGCCGGAATATAGATTGGAAAACGGTACGTAAAAAGGCTGTTTCTTCCATCGCCCGACCGCTTGACCCCCGGAAACAGTTTTGAGAGAATGCCTTCTCCACTGTTTCCGCGGTAAATCGATTCCGCGGCGTTTTTTATCTGAAAAACAAAGTATCCTTCAAATTCAACAGCGCTCTCATTTGTGATTGTCACACGAATCGGTACGTGATTCCCATCCTGATAGTTTCCTTCGAATCCATAAGAAAAATCAATCTGGTATTCCCCTGCGTAGCTGTTGGCAAGAAGCTGCTTTTCTTTCCCGCCGCTTCTTCCGCCATCCGACGGCGTGTTCTGATAAAGTTCTGTCCGCGTTGTCATCGCAGACACCCTCTGAACTCCCGCCAGAAGCAGAATCAGCAGCAAAATACCGGACAGACAGCAGCTTTTGCTTCTTCTTTTCCTGTTCATCGCTTTTCGTCCTCTTTCTTCCCCTTTGGCATTCCGACCGGCAGTTCCACCTCAAAGACGGTTCCCTGCAGATCACTTTTTACCCGCACCTGTCCGTGATGCAGTTCCGCAATCTGCTGTACAATCGCAAGTCCAAGTCCCGTCCCACCGGTATCGCGGCTCCTCGACTGCTCTGTCCGGTAAAATTTCTGGAAAATATGATCCAGTTCCTGTTTTGGAATGATCCGTCCGTAGTTAATGACACGCGTGACCACATATTCGCCCTCTTTTTCCATTGAGACGCGGACCTGTTTTCCCTCTTTTCCGTATTTGACAGCATTGTTCAACAGATTTCCAAAGAGCCGTGCCAGCAGCTCACCGTCCGCCTCGAGAAAAATCGCATGTTCCGCATGCAGAAATTCCACCTGAAGCTCATTTTTCACAAAAGACGGCGTCATCTCGTCGAGCATCTGCTCCATCAGCTGCACCAGATCAAGTTTTCCGAGATGCAGCTGCATCTCTTTGTGCTCCAGCTTGACGAATCCAAACAGCTCGTTCGTGAGCTGCTCCAGACGGAGTGCTTTCTGATAGGCAATATCGATATAATGATTTCTCGTCTCCTCATCCAGATCCGTCCGCGTGCGCACCCAGCCGAGATAGCCGATAATCGAAGTCAGCGGCGTACGGAGGTCATGTGCCACGGATGAGACGAGATCGTTTTTCGTATGCTCCGCGATCCGTTCCCGTTCCATAATTTCCTTGATATTCTGCTGCATCGTATTTAAGTTCTCCGCCATCACAGAAAACTCGTCATTTCCCTTTACCTCGATCGGATGATCAAAATCCCCTGCTGATATCTCCTTTACCTTTTCCAGAATCTTCCCAATGTATCGGATGGTTTCGCGCATCAGGAAATAAAAGGTCAGGCAGAACGAAAGCAGCGCAGCCGCCGTCAGAATCATCGTCCGCACCGATGGGCGGAGGCCTCCCGGTCCGATCCAGGCGCTCCGGTAACCGATGTTCATCAGTCCATTGCCGAAAAAGGTCAGAATCCCGTCGGTAAGCGTCACTACAAGCACCGTGACAAGTGCACTTACAATCAGATCAAAGACCATCCTCTGGCTGAAGTTTTTTATAAAATCAGGCTTCAATTTTGTATCCCACTCCCCAGACTGTTGTAATAATCTTATCTTCTCTTGTGTCGTCTTTCATTTTTCCGCGCAGACGGCGGATATGTACCATAACCGTGTTGTTCGCCTCATAGAATTTTTCATGCCAGACGCGCTCGAAAATTTCGTCTGTACCGAACACGCGGCCCGGGTTGGAGGCCAGCAGATACAGAATATCAAATTCGATCGGTGTCAGCTTGATGCTTTCTCCGTAGCAGACAACCTGATGGGTTACCTTGTTGATTTCCAGATGCTTTAAGGAAATCACTTCCTGGCGCTCGTGCGGCTTTGACGGATTCAGTTCGCGGTAGCGGCGGAGCTGGGATTTTACACGCGCCATCAGCTCCAGCGGATTGAACGGTTTTGCCACGTAATCGTCTGCTCCCGTTGACAGACCGACGATCTTGTCGATATCCTGCGTTTTGGCACTTACCATGATGATCGGAATGTTGTTCGTCTCCCGGATGCGGCGGCACATCGCAATACCGTCCATATCCGGCATCATCACATCGAGCAGCACCAGGTCGATTTTTTTCTCCTCCAGAATGCGGAGTCCCTCTTTTGCACTGTACGCTTTTAATACCTGAAATCCATCGCTGATCAGATAAATTTCCAGCAGATCCGCGATTTCTTTTTCATCATCCACAACTAAAATATTTGTTTCTTCCACGTCGTTTCCATCCTCTCTGTTTTTAACTACCGTAATGGTACCATGAATATTCAAAAAAATCTTTACTTAATTCTTACGTCTGTATTATCTATTATAAAAAGAAAAGCCGCCTTCCACAAGAGGCCGCTTTTCTTTTCTTCTTATATTTTTTATCTTCGTACTGCGCGGCGGTATACCACAAGAGAAACCGCTGCGGAAATGACCTCTGTGATCCAGAAGGCGTGCCATACGAAAACGCCGCCTCCCAGATGGGACAGCAGGTAAGCTGCCGGGAGAATGACAATGACATTTCGGCAGAGGGAAATGATCAGGGAAGATCCACCTTTTCCGAGTCCCTCCAGCGCACCGGAGGATGTGATGGAAACTGCCGAAATCAAAAAGCCCGCGCTGATGCGTGTCAGTGCCTGTCCGCCAAGACGGATGGTCTCCGGATTGCTGCTGAACAGTCCGATAAGCTGTTCCGGAATGGCAAGGCAGATGCCGGTTCCAATAAGCATGATCACCGCACACATAATCAGGGTGATCTCATAAATCTTCCGCACACGCTTATGCTCGCCTGCGCCGTAGTTGAAGCCGATAATCGGGCGCATGCCCTGTACAATGCCGTTTGCTGTCAGATAGATGAACGTCTGCAGCTTGTAGTAAATGCCGAGCACGACAACGTAGCTCTGGGAATACACGGCCAGGATTCCATTCAGTGCGGAAATCAGAAGAGACGGCAGCGCCAGGTTCAGGATCGCCGGGACGCCGATCGCGTACAGTCTTCCGACCAGATTTTTTCCTTCTTTTAAATATTCCGGACGGATTTTGACCGAAATCGGGCGGATCTTGTAAATGATCCAGTAAATCACGACCGGTGTCACCTGACCGATGCCGGTTGCAAGCGCCGCACCCTCAATTCCAAGACGCGGAAACGGTCCGATTCCGAAAATAATGAGCGGATCCAGAATGATGTTGACAATACAGCCGATCATCATACCGGTCATCGTCACTTTCATCCGGCCGACTGCCTGAAAACCTTTTCAAAGTAAAGGTTTGCCATGATTGCTATGGTAAACAGAAAGATAATCCGTGAATACCGGACACCAAGATCGATGACAGTTTCGGAAGAAGAAAACATCCGCAGGAAACGCTCGATGACCAGAAGGCTTCCGATCGTTAAAATAACCGCATGCAGCATGGTAAGGGCAAGACCCTGCGTTGCAGCACAGCCGGCTGCCTTTTTGTCACCTGCTCCCAGATAATACGAAATCACCGCATTCAGTCCGATTCCAAAACCGATGGCAACGGCATTTACAAAATTCTGTACCGGATAAACCAGGGAGAGCGCCGTCATGGCATCTTCGCTGATCTGTGCGACAAAGAAGCTGTCCACAATGTTATATAAGGAATTGACCAGCATCGAGATTACCATTGGAAGCGCCATCGAAACCAGCAGTGGAAATACTGGCTTTTCTTTCATAAAGTTTTCGTTCATTATTACCTCCCCTTTGTGATCTTTTCTGTTGGTGGGCTTACGTGCAGGCACGGACTTTGCTCCATTGCCCACAAAAAAGCCACGCAATTATCTGCTTTCGATAATTGCGTGGCGAAAAGAACTTTATTACAAGTTGAAAAATCCACACCAAGTTTGAGAGCAATATACCACACTTTGCCCGGGCTTGTCAAGATTTCTCCTGTAACTTTTTTTTATTCTGCATTTTTCAGTGCCTCGTCCATCGGAATCTTTTGGATGTGGCGGAACTGCAGCACAGCGATAACGGCATACGCCGCAAGGCCCATCAGATACATTTTTCCGTAAATTGCCGGATCAATATAGTATGTCAGCCAGCCGCTGTACTCGGAAAGCATAATGACATAAATCTGGCGGATCAGCGCGGAGGCAATGATCAGGCTGACACCGATTGAGACGATCACAACCCAGGTTGTCGCCGTCAGATACAGACTCCAAATTTCCCTGTTCTCGTAGCCGAGAATCTTTACCATCGAAATCGAAGTCGTATTCTTCTCGATGATCAGCTTCGTCAGCAGATAAATCAGCAGCATGAACAGTACAATCGAGAAAACATTGATCAGCTGGAACATTTCTCCCATCGACACATTGAGCTGCCGTGAAATCTTTGTCATATCATCTTCCGTAATTTTCGTCGCGATATACGATTCCTCCAGGTCCGTGATCGGCTCGTTGGAGAAATAGCCGTTAAAGTAGTCCTCTGGATGATCGAATTCCTCGCAGAAGACATCCATCGGCAGAAATACCGCAAGGGCTCCCGGGTAGGCATAAATGCTTTTTACTTCAAAGCTGTACGTTTTGTCCTCATACGGCTCTTTCAGTTCCAGTGTATCGCCGACTTTCATTCCATATTTTTCGGCATAACCGTCGGAAATCGTCACGCCGTCCTCAAACAGTTCAGCGGAAACATATTTGCTGTCTTTCTGAATTCCATATACCGAAATGCTCTCGCCCTCCCGGTTTTTCGGAATATTTTTCAGCGATGTAAGAGCAAACGTTTCCACGCCTTCCGTATTTGTCTTCAGCGATGGCGTCAGAAGTTTCTGCACAATTCCCATCAGCGTGTACTCATCATCCTCATCGATCGGATCCGGGACGTTTAAAATATACTGGTAATCTGCCAGCATATTTTCCACCGCCTCCGTCTGGTAATGTGACAGCAGCGGTTTCATCATCATACCGAACAGCAACAGAATATTGGCAAATACGATACCTAGAAACAGGGTAAAGTAACTCGATTTGTTCTGCAGCAGGATCCGCAGACGAAACCGCGAGAAGAACCGGAAGTTCGGAAGACGCACTGCATGGCTTTTTCCTTTCTTTGCAAAATCGTGGCGCAGAAAACGCAGCGGTGACAGACGCAGACGGCCGGAAATCAGCACCGCGTTGATCACAAACATCAGAATTGCCGGAATTACGGTCGTGAGCAGAAATGCATTGGCATTCCACCGCGTCTGATACGTCGGCAGACTGTAGCTTCCATAATACATACCGGCGCAGATATCTTTAAATACGGTGTATCCCAGAATATTTCCAATCACCGTCGACAAAATCGTAATCAGTACCGGCAGGGACAGATAATGCAGCAGAAGTTCCCGTCTCGTATAGCCGGATGCGCGCAGCGTTCCGATCACCGACGCTTCTTTTACAATCGTATTGTTTGTCGTAACTGCAAAAATGAACGCCATGATGGCAATCAGGATGTACAGCAGTACCTCTACCATCGCCTTGTCACCGCCCATATCGTCGCCGGTAAATTTGATTGCCTGATTGCCGTAGCGCGGCAGATAACCCGTCAGCGAGGAATGAGCCGCCAGAACCTCGACGAAATCATCGGACCATTCTTTTTCCTCGTTTTCATCTTTCGGTTCCGTATCATATTTCCAGGAATAGCAGTATTTGATATGGTCATCGGTAATGGCATCATACCCTTCTTCGGTCATGATTCCCACGCCGAATTTAACCGCATCGAACATCATGTCACTCGAATTGCTGAACAGCGCACTGTAATCTGAAAGTGCCACAAGACCGGTAACCGTCAGTTCTTTTTTATCAACCGAGATCACATCACCGACCTGCAGGTCATTATTGTCCGCATACATACGGTCAATTGCAATTTCATCCTTCTGCTGCGGCATTTCGCCTTTCATCAGGCAGACCAGATTGACCTCTGTTCTGTTTTTAAAAAGACGAATCGTGCTCTCTGGTTCCGAATCCAGATCTGTGTCGGCATCTTCGTCTTTATAGAAATTCTCGTAAATCGTTACCTTCTCTTTTTCCAGCCGTGTTCTCTGGTTGTCGGTGAACTTCTGTTCTGTTGTAAAATTTCCGTTTTCCACGTTGTATTTTTCAAAGCTTTCATCGTAAGCATACAGCATGCTCTCATCCGCAACGAGAAAACCGGACACAAAGCCAATCGTCGCCGTCATAAACAGAAAAATAACGAGATATTTTCCAATATCGTTCTTCAGTTCCCGCAGCAGGCGTTTTCGTAATGGATTTTTCATACTTCCACCCCGCTTTACCAGTCCAGATCGCCGGCGGCGATTTTGGTCTCATTGACGTAGTTTTTACGGATCTGGCCGTCGCGCAGACGAATCACGCGGTCCGCCATGTTTTTGATCGCATCATTGTGTGTTACCATGATGACGGTGTTGCCGTACTTCTGATTGACGTCCTCGATCAGCTTCAAAATTTCTTTTGAAGTATGGTAATCGAGTGCACCTGTCGGCTCATCACAGAGCAGAATGCTTGGATTTTTGATGATAGCTCTTCCGATTGAAGTACGCTGCTGCTGACCGCCAGAGAGCTGGTTCGGCAGCTTGTCGCGGTGGTCATAGAGCCCCAGTGTCTTTAACAGATCGTTGATGTCGAGCGGATGATCGCTTAAGTATGCGCCGACTTCCATATTTTCTTTCACCGTCAGGTTTGGAATCAGATTGTACATCTGGAAAACGTATCCTAAATGTTTTCGTCTGTACCGTGTCAGCGTTTTTTCATTCATATCCTCAATTTTTTCGCCTTCAATCACGATCGAACCGCTGTCCGCCTCGTCGATTCCGCCGATAATATTCAACAGTGTCGATTTACCGGAACCGGATGGACCTAGGAGAACACAGATTTCACCTTTTTCCACAGAAAACTGGATTCCCTTTAAGACCTCCACACGGCTTTCACCGGTTCCAAAACTCTTCTTCAGGTTATTAATCTCAAGAAACATAACTTTCCTCCCTGCATCTTTTTTCCTGAGTGTGTAAGAGTCTGTTTTGTGTTAGACTCTTCTAACCCCATAATACTGCTTTTTCTGTGAAATGAAAAGCGCTGTTAATGAGTATTTTTTCTCATTAGCAGCGCTCTTTCTTTTATTTTTTAACAGTAAAAAACCATCGAATCTCTCCGATGGTTTTTCCGATATACCTTCAAAACCGCATACACTACACATCTATCATTCCATTTTTGTGAACACAACCATTCAGGTCAAGCCCTCGACCGATTAGTAACAGTCAGCTCCATGCCTTACGGCACTTCCACCTCTGCCCTATCTACCTCGTCGTCTTCAAGGGGTCTTACTTCTTTCGAATGGGATATCTCATCTTGAGGGGGGCTTCACGCTTAGATGCCTTCAGCGTTTATCCCTTCCCGACTTGGCTACCCGGCC